>JAYVKA010000126.1:0-8442 GCA_043768885.1 Planctomycetota bacterium | reverse complement strand
GACTTTGAGCCGACTGCATGAAATGTCTTGCGACTGAATTTCAATCGCAATTCTCCGCGCGCCGTAGCGTCGTTTGTGTTGGTGAAAAACGTCCTGGATCATTGGCTGAAGAAGCTGGCTTTTTTTTGATAAAGGTTTGGCGGCGTGTTCTTCCAGTCGTAGAATGCACTCCGGGATACTTCCAGCGATTCGCAGAGATGAGTCACTTCAAAATCCTCTTGTGACAGTTTGGAAATTGCCTGGTAAAGATCGGCTAATCTTGTTGGCTTAAAATGCCCAACGGCCAGGTGGCCCGGGCGATTGCTCGCACTGGGCTCCCACAGATCCGTACGTGCCCGCATTAGGGCATACGGCTCCTCACATCCACGTCGCGTCGATCGCTTGATGCGTGGAGCGGCCCGGCCTGAAGCCATACGAGCAATCATAAGAGTCCTGTTCGAAGATCGGTTCCAGCAACATGAGCACCGCTCTCTGCAGCAACTTGTCTTCGAACGTCGGAAACCCAATCGGACGCGTTTCTTTGCTGCCCGCCTTCGGAATTTGTACACGACGCACCGGTGGTGCGCGGTACGTCCCCGAATGGATGCGGTCAAGCAACGATTGCAGATTGGGTTCAAGATTCACTTTGTAGTCGGCAGCCGTTGGGCCATCGACTCCCTCGGCCACCTGCTCCGCCTTCCCGCTATAGACAAAGTTCGTGTTTCCAATTCCTAGATTCTCTAAAACAGAACAGGCCGAGTAACCGTCCATAAGCATTTGAACGGCTTGTTGCTTGAATTCCAGCGTAATCGTACGCCGGCGTCGCTTGACTGCCTTGTGCTGCTTTTTGGCCATCGTGGCACTCCTATGGTCTGGCTTCCAAGCCTACAATTTTAGAGGTTCGCATGCCCGCCAACTGTGGGCCATCCGCCGACCAAAACACCAAACGGAATATCCATGTCAGGAAAACATTTTATTGCATTGCTGATCATTGTCATTTGTTCGCCTGCAGCAAATGCACAACAAGATCCCATTGAATTGTCCGTCCGCTCCACAATGGATGCCACAAACAAGGTGGCGATGCAGGTCGAGTTATCTTTTCCTGGAGCAGAGGAAGGCGAGACGATCGTTCGGTTGCCAACCGAATGGGGTGGCCAGGACAAACTCTACCTCGCCCTCCGCGACTTCAAATCCGATCAAGCCGAAATTGTTGCAGGCGATGACCCGGGAATTCGGACTTTGAAACACGATCCTGGTGAAACGATCAAATTGGGCTATCAGGTGGTCGTCGATGAAAACGGACCGCAATTTAATGGGAGAGGGAATGACTATTGCGTGCAATTTCAGGAGGGATTTCTCTTTGCCATTGGGAGTACCTGGCTGATACAACCGGAGTCGATCAATGATCAAGCCGAAGTGAATGTCAATATTTCGTTTCCGGAGGGGATCGCCTGGGCTTCGGACATGGAGCACCACAAGTCTGGCAGACGATTGGTGTTTCGGGATCTGGTTGAAAGTGTTCTGATCGCAGGCGACGTGCGAATCGTTGACGCTGGTGGTGCAAGACTGGTGCTTCGGGGCGAGATCGAAGCTCGCGACGATGCCGGTTGGCGCGACTCCTTTCAGCGAATTGCGCAGGCTCAGCGCGAATACTGGAGCGCTGGAGACGAACCGTTCCTTGTGACCATTGAGGCTACGCCTCCGGTTGGACCTGGTTCGATATCGGTGGGCGGGACCGGGTTGTCGGATTCCTTTGCGTTCTTTGCGACCAGCAATTCCGAGCCTGCGAGGCTGGATCAGGTGATGGCACACGAGATGATGCATACGTGGGTGCCTCGTCGAATTGGCGGAATGCCACGCCAAAACGAGCAATCGGATTACTGGCTGTCGGAAGGTTTTACCGACTGGGCATCGTGGCGAGTTTTGGTTCGAAGCGGGTTCTGGACTACCGGGGATTTCGTTCGGGCGTTTAATGAACACCTCAGGGACTATGACCAGTCTCCGGTTCGCGAAGCCCCCAACTCCCAGATCGTTGCCGGATTTTGGCGCGATCGAGCCACGGGCGATCTGCCGTATCGACGCGGGATGCTCCTTGCGACTTACTGGGACTCAAAAGTCAGGGCGGCAACCGATGGCAAGCGGGATTTTGACGATGTGCTTGTTCACATGCAGAAACTGGCCGCCAATAAAGACGAAAATACTACCGCCGTTTACCTGTTGGCCCAGGCGATGAAAGAGATCGCGGGCATCAGTATCGCGTCGGACATCGAAGAGTATGTCGAGCAGGGGAAAGCCGTTGAATTGCCGGAAGATTTGTTCACGGAAGATTGCAAGTTGAGTTGGAATGAACGTCCAGCCTTTGATCGGGGGTTTGATATCGAAGCAACCATGGCGAATGGCAATGTCGTTTTCGGCGTCGTTGTCGATGGTCCGGCGTACAAGGCGGGATTGCGCGACGGCATGCGGATCGTTGAGCGGACGGGTGGCGAGATCGGGAACTCGGAAGTGGAAATCGTCTATGAGGTAAAGGACGGCGAGAAATCACTCACGTTGAAATGGATGCCCGTCGGCAGTACGGTCGAACGCTTCCGCAAGCTCAGAACATCGGATGAGCTGCCACCCGAAAAACTTGCCGCTTTGGCCGCCCGATTGGGCGGAACCAGTTCCGGCGAACAAAAGCCGTAGCAATTGCCGACGAACCCGGTCGACCACGTCGATTGGGACACGCGGAAAATAGTCCATTTCTTCCAGGATTCCCTGAGGCATTGGCTGGTCCGGTATCGACTTCTTTCGGACCACGTTCAGTACTTGGTTGCTGATGCTGATCTTGTCATAACTGTTCGCAAACTGGTTTCGGGCAATCTGATTTTTCCCGGAAAAGGATATTGAACCTGCTTCGCGGGCAGGGATTGATCTTGTTGCTTTCGATGGGTGTTCTGGGCTGTACGAAACCGACGGGCGCCGGCAAGCCGACCCATGAGCTTGAAGTTCAACCACATATCGACGATTCGACGAGCATGACGGCAAGTTCTACTTTTGTACCGTGAAGTGAAAAAACGCGGTTTCAATCCTGGTGTGGAACTTGCCGAAACTCTCCGCTGGCAAATTGTGCGTCGTTTGCCAAGCGCCTGAAAACCTGGACATTCTCCCCGGGGCTGCATGAGCTTGTATATTCGGGTACTTTGCGGCCGGGTGTGGTTTGGTCAGGGATTTCAATCCGATTCCCCATATCGATTTGCGGCGACAAAAAGGCCCGCTAAAATGTGTTCGGTCACCGACTGACATCGACTTCGATCCGTCAGAGTTCTGACAATGAACGCTTCCACCCACTTGTCCCGGAGACGTTATGCGAAACTGTTTTTTCAAAAAAGTCTCCCTTGCGTCGCTGATCTTCACTCTTGCTCTGGCGTTTCCGGATGGTCTCTTTTCACAAGACAAGAAATCGTCCATTTTCGATTCAACGGAGTTATCCGACCAGGCTCCGAAAAATGAAGTCTCGCCGGGCAAGGAAGAAATTGAAGGTCTGTTTTCATCTGCAGATCGATCTGGCGAAGCGATTAAAATCGGTCTGAACTATTTCCCAAAAGAATTCAGTGAGATTGCCTTTGTTTCTGCCGCGCTCCTTGAACAGATCGAAGACCGACCCGAATTGTCATCCTGCTCACCCCGTTTGTTGCTTTTGAATCAGACGTTGGGGATCGATTGTTCCAGATGTAAATGGATGGTGCGCGGATGGGTCGAGTTTGAGTCATTGACCAGGTATGATTCGACCGGGTTGGGTACGCCACCAAACCTACTCGTCATCAAGGGCAACGGCGCATTTGACGATTCCAAAATCAGCAGCAAGAAACAGGAATCCGGAGGAGTTTCGTATTATCGCTCGGGCAATGGTGTGGCTTTTGGATTTCCGACACCGGATACGTTGGTGGCTGGAACCACGAACGAGGTGTTGAATGCGCTGCGGATGGGCAAAGACAAAACCAACGATCGACAACCTGGCTGGGAATGGCTCGATTACGAAAGTTTCGATTCGGTGAAACTCGAACGGGCCGGGACCGATTATGACATTTCCGCCGCCTTTTTTACAAAAGGGAAAACCAGTGGCAGAATCATGCTGTTTCAAAACTCGGGTTTGGCAAAAATTCATGCCAAGCGTATGCAGTTGTACAACGATTTTCTTGTCAGCGATGATCCTGCAAGTTTTCTGGCCACACATGAAGAAGAAATGCTGACCCATGGTGCGTTGGCAATGAAGCCGAACGACGAACAACGCCAGGGGTTGATTGCGGCCGCCCGTAATCACAAGCAGAATCTGTCTGCGGCTGTTTCCTTTGAACAAGATGGCCCCCGACTGGTCATTTCGGAGACGTTTGACGTTGATTCCTATCATGGCGGTGGTCAGATTCTTGACCGCGTTCTTCCCGAGGTCGAGAATTCCCGCAATTTCTCCACCGAAAATGCCAAGGACCGGCTCGCCACTTTCGAAACCTACAACTTTGCCCATCGTGACGGAACGGATGCAGAAGATGCTCTTATTCAGGTATCGAGAACTTTTTCATCGTCGCAAGGTGACATCTACTCGGATTTGCCAACCGAATCCACAACGGTTATCGAATTCCTGCTCAACAACACCAGCAGTCGGGTTTTCAGGAGTGAATTGATTGACAAGCTTGCCCGTGTAAGTACTCCGCAATCGGTCATGATTTTGGGAAAAGAAGCCCATCGATTTGATTTGTCCGATGCACAAACAATCCGGGATTCAAAAGAAGATGACCGCCCCTTACTTCTGGGCAGGGAGTCGTTTATTTATCGGACGCGAGATATTGACTACTCTGCACTGGTCAATGTGTTGAAATATTATTTGGCCAATCCTGGCGATCCGGTCCTGTTGACCGCTGTGTGCAAAATTGCCGGCGACCTGAAGTTCGCCGAGTTGGAAGGTCTGATTCGAAATCTGGCTGAATCGGGAACGACCGATGTACTAAAACAGGCGGCCCAATCGGCGCTCGAATCGATTGAAGACACCGCTTTGGTTCCCAAAAATGTTCTTCAGTCTCCCGAGGATGCAAGTGTTGCCCTGGGTTGGCTGAAAGGTACGGAAAGGGAAAAAAAGGCTGCTGCCCTGGTGTGGGTAATGCGCAATCCGGAATTGGGTGAACAACATTCCCGGTTTGTCGACGCATTGATTGTGCTGCTCGACGACGGACTTTATTACGAGGAAGCCCTGACGGTTCTGAAGAAGATCTGCAAGCCTGAAGATGCTCCCCAGTTTCGAAACGTTTTGAAGATGGCGGCCGACCCGGACAACCGGCAGTTCAAAATGCGGCAAAAATACTCCGTGACCCGGATCGCCGAGATGGCGTTTCATCTCCGGGATCAGGAGGGTATCAAACTGGCCTATCAGGTCGGCGACTTCGACGTGGGCCAGTTTATCAAGGAATATTCCGAACAGAACGATGTGGGCGTGGCGAAGTTGACGGATAACTCGCTTGTTGATTTTGTGAACGAGTTCATCACGAAACCGGACAGAATTCATCTGCCTCGGCTGTCGAGGATGGAGTTGCCGCTTGATCAAAAACGAAAGCTCCTCGATTGGGCGAAGGATGAATGGAAGAAAAAGGGAAAAATTACAGAAGAAATAAGGTTTTGGCTTCTCGTTGAAAATTGCGAGCCGTTTGAAATACAGGATATCCCACTCCTGATCGAAAAGATTTTCAGCAGCTCTGGGTTTCATTCAAACACAATCAGGTTTCTTTCTTCGCAGGGCTCCGAAATCGAACCGCTTGTCCACTCGGAAATTGATGCCGGGAAAAAAGTCGGGTCTGAATGGGACCTGGTTGAGCTCCTGGCGGCAGTTGGCAGCGAAAAGTCCGTCTCTTACCTTCAAAGATTGAAGTCTGAGAAGGGAGACGAAATCGCACTTCGTCTAAACAAACAAATCGATGACGCAATCGAGACGGTCAAGCGGCGAAAATAAGGCAAACAGGTGTGAGGGGCTTTGTAAGAAAGCACGTTTTGCGCAGCTGGATGGAATTCCGGTCAATGACGGGATGGCTTGCCGGAGTGACCTCAACGGCAGTTTCAGTTAGCCGATGTTCGCCAACAGCAATGCGATGTAGCTGCGTTGTTCCCTGTTGGTCAAACCCAACCGCGAGGCGAGTGTGGAGATTTGTTGGCTGGCTTCGTCCGCCTGGTGTTCTTCGACTACTAGCTCGACTTCGGCGAATTCGCCGACGTTTTCCACGGAATCCAGAGCAACTGTAATTGGGCCAATCGAAGTCCCGGAGATTAAAACCTGCCACGTTTCGCGATGCTTGTTGACCGTCGCCCGTTCGCCGAACCCAAGATGGCTGAGCATTTTCCGCAAATCTCCGATATGTCCGTCAGGAACGGGGACTTCGATTTCTTCCCGAATCTTGACTTTGCCCGGCTGTTTCGGGCCCTTGTAACAAATCAGGGTCTCTTTCGAATCGTATCGAATGCGGAAAGCTTCGTCGGTGGACGGCAGATCGCGTGACGGGTGCACCAGATAGATATCGTGTTGTTCCATCGAGCCGGTTTTGGTGGCTCCGATTTCCTTCAGCTTCCGTTCCAAAGCCTGCCGATCATCGACGTGGAATTTTTGTTCGACTTCGAGTGTCATGCTGCGTCAGGCTCCGAGTTTCATTTTCAGTTTGCGGATTTCCGCCGACGGGTCGGATGCGTGGGCGACACAACCGCTGACGGCGATCCGGCTAATTCCGGTCGACAGAATGTCTGCGAGATTTTCGTCATTGATTCCGCCTATGGCGAATGCCGGCAACGAAATCTCGCTGGCCACCGCTTTCAGCAAATCCAGTCCAACGTAATCGTTGAAGGCTTTTGTCTGGCTGTGAAAAACCGGGCCGACTCCAATGTAGTTCGCGCCGTCCAGGACTGCTTCACGGGCCTGTTCAATGGAATGGGTTGAGACGCCAATGATTTTTGTGGGGCCAAGAATTCGGCGGGCCGAGGCGACCTGCAAATCATCTTGTCCGAGGTGAACTCCGTGGGCGGAAGCTGCCAGGGCGATGTCCGACCGGTCATTCATGATCCAGCGAGTCGACGACCCGTGGCAACATTCGGTCAGGATTTTTCCGCGACTTACCAGGGACCGGTCGTCCAGCGATTTGTCGCGCAGCTGAATCAGGTCGGCCTGTGCTTCGATGATTTGTCGAACCAGGACCCGAAACTGGTCGGCCGTTTCCAGTCCATCGATCAGGACACACAAGCGGGCGTTTCGCAGCGACTGGTGGCTGAGCATGGCCGTGACAATCGCTTTTTCGAGAGTGTAGGTCCGGTAGCGCAGCTGTTCGACGTCGCGAGCCATTTCCGGCGCGACGGCTTTGGAATACTCTTCGATCGTTCGAAGCGATTGCTGGACACGGGCCAGATTCGCTTGCGCGATACTGATTGTTCCGTCCCGTTGATATTCTGCGTCGGTTCCGATTTCGGTACCGACGTCGCCCCGTGAATCGCGATGGGCCACCAGCTGGTCGGTGCTGAGCGATTTGGAAGTTTCCTTCAGTTCATGCCGGAGATTTTTCAGCAAAGAAGTCAGGTGCCGATCGTCCAGAACCATTCGGGTGTAATCTTCGACGACGCGCAGGCCTTCGTTGGCCCGGTTCAGCGCAGCGTCCAGAATTCGCCATGTCGCGGCTTCTGGCTCAGTGTTTGTGTTGTTTGGGTTTTGAGTCATCTCAATGCCATTCTGGCACGTTTGCAGATAATGTCAGGTCGGCACCAGGATTTTCGCAAAGTTCCGCCTCTTTGGTTTCGGCCGGTTTCGCCCGTTTAAGGCTGCACGTTTTTACCGGATTTTTCGGTGCCAGCAAAAAGTTGTGAATTTTTTGGAATTGACCTAAATCGTTGCCAGGCTGATACTTTCGCTGATATTGCCCCGAAATGTCTATCGTAAATAATCCTGCACGGATGAAGGGACGGGGTATCTTTGTCGGCATGGAAGCGGAGACTTGGGTCCATGAATTGGGGACCGTTGAGTTTGAGCCTGTGGCCAGGACTGGCCCGGTTGTGGATGAGGGGAGAATGGTCTGCCCTGATCTTGGCCGTAGGCTTCTCGCTGATGCTGAATCTCGCCCTGGTTTCCACTTTTGTGTGGCCTGAGTTGATTGGGCCCGGGTTTTCTGCGGTCGTTTGGCCCGTTTTGGGTCTGGTGTGGCTGGTGAGCGCCTGGAGTTGCTGGCAACAGCAAAACGAACTGTTCACACGTCAAGTCCGAATCGACGATATTGCCGCATCGAAGGACGAAACTGTCAATGACCGCTTGTTTATCGAAGCACAAACCGAATACTTGAAGGGGAACTGGGAGCGAACGCAATTGTTGTTGGAGCGACAACTCGGACGGTTTCCCAGAGATGCATCCAGCCGACTCTTGTTGGCAACGATGTACCGCCGGACAGGAAAACTCGGCCAGTCGCAATTGCA
>JAYVKA010000125.1:0-3280 GCA_043768885.1 Planctomycetota bacterium | reverse complement strand
AACTTTGAGTTGAATCGTGTCTTCCGCCAGCACCTGAGTCAGGGCGGTTGCTTCGAGCCATATGTTGGATTCCGGTATATGGGATTGAATGACAAGACGATCGAAGATACCAACCTGACGATTGCCGCTGCCCAAGCCGGAAACCGGTTCAAACAAAATGCAACCAACAGCATGTTCGGTGGACACGTCGGTGGACGCTACAACGTGAACCGTGGCCGCTACCGTTATTCGCTGGATGGGTCGCTGGCAACGATGTACAACCGGCAGCGTTACAATGCAATCGACCTGCTGTTCCAGGGAACGCAAGTCAGCACCAATGAGTTCTTTGACAGCGACACATCGTTTGTACCTGTCCTGGATACACGGTTCGAACTGGCCTATGCCATTACTCGCGACATCGGTTTGCGGGGCGGTGCCCAACTGAACTATTTGTGGCAAGGTACGGCTCGCTCTGACAACCGGACAACCGGCATCAATCCCAACTCGGCCTTCGGTGTGGGCGGAGGAACGACAGGTGTATTCGACGAGAGCTCGATTGTGGCCGGATTCAGTTTCGGAATCGAATGGCGTCGCTAGTCGATCCGGCTGCGAAGTCCTGAAAACACAAAAAAACCGCTGGACGAAAAGCATCGCCCAGCGGTTTTTTCATGCGCGGTGCCTGAGACTGCCGAATCGACTCGATCAGGTTGGTGAACCGGTTGTCCGGGGAAATGTCGCGACAGCAATCGCCAGCTCCGCACTCTTTTGCAATGCCGGCCCCGGGATCTGGTGATAGCCCTGAAACGTCACGAAATCCACCTGGTGCTCCGCGTCGGTCAGCATTTTTCTCAGACTCTGACCGCAACTGAATGGCAACACGGGGTCCAGCAATCCATGCGACTGGACGACACGCATCGGTGTGGCCTTGCCTGCAAGAGCCTTCCATTCCGTCTGATTGATCAGCATTCCCGACCACAAACAAACACCACCCAGTTTCCCGCCCAGATGCAGCGCGACATCGATTGCCAACATGGCTCCCTGCGAAAACCCACCCAGCACGACGTGTTCCGGCGCGACGTTGTCGTGCTTCTGACACCACTGAACGACATCGATAATCTTTTGTCGACAGTCAGGCAACTCGGCTGGCACGATGTCTGCAATGTCGGATACTGCACCTGACGCCAGTGCCATTTGCATTCGCTCCATGTTGATCGGCCACCAGCATCGGCCGTCGTATCCGGGATCGATTTCCAACGGGGCAGCCGGAAAAAGAAATCGCATGGAGTGCAACACTTTCGACGGATTCGACTCCAGCATTTCTTCCGCCAGTGGAACCAGATCAGTTCCCGGCGCTCCGAATCCATGCAGATAAATTGCAGCCGAAGTGGGTCGGCCCGTCAGCTGACGGCTGGTTACGGAAATGCAATTTAACCCCGCAATTTCAAAACGCTCAACATTGATCACTGGTTCTTGTCCTGGGTTAGATCGGGGCGGCCATGACGAAACCCGCCGTTGACCGGAATAATTTGTCCATTCAAAAATCGCGATTCTTCGCCCAGCAAAAACGCGGCGACTTGGGCGATGTCATCGGGCGTCGCCCACTCGTTCAACAGCGACTCGCTCGTCGCGCGGTCTTGCCAGGATTTTCCGGCCGTCTCGCCCCATGCAGTCTTCACCCAGCCCGGAGCCACGCAGTTGAATCGTACTCGCGGCGAGTACATGTTCGCGAGCGACAGGGTCATGGCCATCACCGCTCCCTTGGTCGTTCCAAAAACCAGTCCGGCTTCGCCATCCATCCCGTGCCATGCCTGATCCCAGCCAATGGTAACGACCGAACCAATTCCCGAAAGGTGCTGCCGCATTCGGCGTCCGGTCTCCTTCAGGAGAATCGACGCCGCCGACACATCGACTTGCCACAACGCTTCCATTCGCTGATGCCAGTCGGCCTGCCGCAAATCAGTCGTCAAAACATCGACCCCGGCCGCGTGGACCCAACCATCGATTTGGCCTTTCCAGTTCCAGCAGGACTCGACGAATGCAGCGAGCCCTTCCGGTTTGGAGAAGTCGCAGTCGATCGCAATCGAGTCGACACCTGCCCGATCGAGCGACGCCCGGATCTTCTCCAGCGACTCAGATTTGGTCCGGCCATGAACAATTACATCCGCTCCCTTGGCCGCCAATGCCCTCGCCGTCGCAGAACCGATCCCGCGACTGCTGCCGGTAACGACAATCGTTTTTCCAGACATCGAGTTGGAGCCGGAACGCTCAGGTGCCATGTTTCTTGCCGTCGTTTCGGAAATCAGGGGAATCGCCAATTCGGGACTGTATCAATTACCCGAAAACTCCGACAGTACGCCGCAATCCGGATGAACCGTCCCGGCACCGAAATACCCGCAAATTATTCGGCAAAATTGTAACTCCGGTATCACAAGTCCGCCTTCCGGATCGTTATACTGTTGACGGGTCCTGGAGAACGGTTCCGGCAATTTCAACGGAAGGAGTCATCCGATGCGAATTCTGTTATTGGTCATTTGGCTATTGGTGCCAATTGGCGCAATCGCATTTCATTACGGGCCAGGTCAAAACCTGGTCAAGCATGACGATGCGGCTCGTCAAATGCGGCTGGTCGATTACCAGCGAACGGCCGGCGATCTGGACGCGGCGCAGAAGTCGCTCGAAAAAAGTCTGGAGTTGTTGCCGGACGACGACCTTGCAACTCGACGAAAGTTGCAGTTGGAACTTTGCAAAGTCCGCCTGGACAATCACGGATTGCCACAAGCCCGTCAGGAACTCGAATCACTGCTGGAAGAAATGCAGGCTGATCCGAAAGCCGACACTGCGATGGTGAATGACTGCCGCGAGACCTTGGCCAACTCGCAATACTACGTAACGTGGCTGATGCGTCTCGAAGGAATGGACTACGAAGCTTGGGGACCGGAAATTGAATCGGCCCAGCAAAATCTTCGGCTGTTGGCACAGACTGCCGCCGATGAAGGGGACGAGATTCTGTTGACCCGTCATCGCGAAGACCTTGAATCTGCTGTCCGACTGGCCAGAATGGATTTGGGAGAGTTGCAGGGGTTGCCTCTGCCCAGCCAGTGAGAGGGTTGCGGAAGCAGCAAGGGCGGTCGCTCTTCAAAAAAATCCAAACCCAATTCCAGCAAAGATGCTCGCGGTGCCTCGTCAGGCCCACCACCTGACGGCTCCGGCAGCTAATCCAGCCTGGAATCTTGCAGACAATTCAATTCTCGCTGACCAAACGGTTGGCGAGTATCTGAATGCGCGCCACCATTACTTTCCA
>JAYVKA010000124.1:0-17011 GCA_043768885.1 Planctomycetota bacterium | reverse complement strand
TTGGCTGCCGTTGAGTACCCGTTGGCTGAGTGCGATCGCCGCACTCATGCCGGTCGCATATTTGTAGACGTAAAAGGCCCGGTAAAAGTGCGGAATTCGGAGACACTCCAGCGACAATTCCGGATCCATCACGAATTCTGGCCCGAAATAGTCCTTCAAAAGTTCGCCGTAAATCTTTTGCAGAGTCTCGATCGTCAATGGTTCTCCCTGTTCCGCCATCTCGTGGGTGATTTTTTCAAACTCGGCAAACATTGTCTGCCGGAATACAGTCGCACGAATGTCATCGATTTCGTTGTTCAGGATGAACGCCCGCTGTCGATCATCCGGTGCGATTCCCAGCAGATGATGACTGAGCAGTTGTTCGTTGAACGTACTGGCGACTTCCGCCACAAAGATCGTGTAATTGTAGTACTCGTAAGGCTGGTGCCGCACCGAGTGCCAGGTATGCATCGAATGACCGGCTTCATGGGCCAGCGTGAAGACGTCGTTCAGCACTGACGGCTTGTAGTTCATCATGATGTAGGGAGGCCCGTCGTATCCTCCCGCGCTGAAAGCTCCGCTTTGTTTGCCGCGATTGGGATAGCGGTCACACCAGCGGCCACGGAGTCCGGCTTCGAGAGCGGTGCAATATTCGGATCCCAGTGGTTGAAGTGCCTTCGTCACCATTTCGACAGCCTGATCCCAGGAAGTTTGCACTTGCAAATCGGACAGGATCGGTACATACGTGTCGTAGTGATGAATGTCCGGCAGGTTCATCTTGCGACGACGCAAATCGTAATAGCGGTGCAGTGCCGGCAGGTTTTTGCGAACCGCCGCGATCAAGTTGTCGTAGACACTGACCGGAACGTCGTCGGAGAACAGGGCCTGGTCACGGGCGCTGGCATAATTTCGGGCACGCGCGTAGTAAACGTCTTTTTGAATCGAGCCGTTCAGCATCGCCGCCAGCGAATGCTTGTGGGACTCAAACTGTTCGTAGTACTGGTGAAAGGCTTTTGCGCGGACATCGCGGTTGGGCGATTGCAGCAGTTGCTGGAACGTCGAATTGCCCAGTTCGATTTTCGTGCCGGATTCGTCTTCGATTTCACCGAACTTCATGTCGGCGTCATGCAGTTGACGGAAAATGTGGCTGGTCGCACCGGCCATCTCCGACTGCATCGCGAGCAACTGCTCCTCCCGCAACGTGAGCGTGTGTGGTTTGTATCTTCGCAGTCTGTCCAGCAACAGCCGGAATTTTTTCAGCTTTGGGTCGTCGATCAGCTTGGCAAAAATGTCGTCGTCCAGCGACAGGACTTCCGGCCGGATAAAACTCTGGGCCTCGCCGGCTTTCATCGCCAGATTCTGGAACCGGCCGACCATCCGCTGATAGTCCTGATTGGCCTGGTCTTCGGTCGATTTCAAAAAAGCATAAGTGCCCAGCCGTTCTCCCATGCGATCGAGTCCGGAATCAAACTCCAGGCATTCGGCCAACCGGGTCGCATCGGCCAGTTTGCCCTGGAATTGGGCGTAGCCCGGAATCTTTGCTTCGAACTCCTTGAAGGCGGATTCCCAGGCGGAGTCTTGCGGAAACAGCTCGGTCAAATCCCATGTGTCATCGACAGAAACTTCGCTGCGCTGCGGCAGCGTGGCCATTTTGTTCATGAATGCTTGCGGAGAAAATGATTGAATTGTGCGAATGGGTCAGTCGCCAATCATATCGAAAAAAGCCGAATGATTCCACGCGAATCGCAATCGGGCCGGGATTGGCTCGGATAGGGCCGGTTGCCCAAAAGTCCTTTCGCAATCAAGTGCGGGATCAGAATACCCACGCATAATGCGGCCGCGCTCTGGGCACAGGTCTCCCGCCCTCGCCATAAACGTTTATCGCAAAAGAGTTAAACAAACACCTGAACGAGGCTACAATAACAGCCGAAATCAACACGCCCAGTCTTCCGGAGAAAACGATGCCCACGAGTGCCGAGATCATGAAACAACTGCAAAAAGCCGGTTCCGAGCAAACCAGAAAAACATACGCCAGACACGGCGCATCGATGGGGAGAATGTTTGGCGTCAAAGTGGCCGACCTGAAAACGATTGCCCAAAAAATCCAAGGCGAACAGCAACTGGCAATGGAATTGTTTGCCACCGGAAATCTGGACGCGATGTATTTGGCCGGGATCGTCGCCGATGGTTCGAAGATGTCGAAAAAGGAATTGGAATCCTGGGCCAAAGGATCCGATTGGCACATGGTCTGTGAGTATTCGGTGCCGGGCGTGGCGTCCGAGAATCCAAACTGCTTCGAACTTGGATTGAAATGGATTACAGCCAACAGGGAAATGCTTGCTGCGACTGGTTGGGCAACATTGTCTGCCTGGGTTTCCGTAACAGAAGACAGCGAACTGGACCTAAATGAAATCGAAAACCTGCTGGGAAAAATTGAAAAAGAGATTCACACCGAACCCGATCGCGTTCGGTACACGATGAACGGGTTTGTGATCGCTGTAGGTTCGTACGTCAAGCCGCTTTTGAAACAAGCCAAAGCGACCGCCAAAAAAATCGGCGAAGTGAAAGTCGATATGGGGGACACCGCCTGCAAGGTTCCTCTGGCGACCTGGTACATCACGAAAGTGGAAAACATGGACCGGGTCGGGAAGAAACGCAAAACCGCGAAGTGCTAGGGGGCAGGCCGGAGGCCACAACTCGTTTCAGGGCTCTGCCCTGGAACGGGTTGGTTTGCGAAATGACTACTTCGAGTTTTCGAAGCAGTACAGATTTTTTTCGCCACGAACGATTAGCTGCCTTCCTGACAGGGCAGGGGATGCGTCGATCGGTTCGCCGAGGTTGGTTTGATGGGCAACCTTGAATGCCTTGCCGTGCTCGATCACAACCACTTCGCCTTCGCGGCCGCATACGTAAACGTGATCGTTGGCAGCAACCAGCGACGAGTAGATCGCATCAATGCCGGGCAAGCGAGTCTCGTCAATGATCGAGTCGCCTGTTTTGGCATCAACCGAAGAAAGGATTCCGTTGCGGAACTTGGTCAGATAGATCGTGCCCTTGTACAGTGTTCCGGTGGCGACATAAGGAGCTGCATCATCGCGGCTCCATAGAATTTCCTTGCCCTTCGAAACATCGCCTTTGGCATCCAGCGAAATCGCCTGAATCGCAAAGCCCTGATAGCCCGTCATGCAGTAAGTGACCCCTTCATCCAAAAGCGGCGTCGGGCAAGGATTCTGCGCCTGGCCGCTGCATTCCCAAACCAGTTTGCCGTTGGACAGATCGTAACTGCGAACTCGTGTGCTGCCGTTGGTGATGACCTGGACGACGCCATTGTGTTCGGTGATTACTGGAGTGGACCAGGTCGTGGGTTCATCGCGATCGGTTTTCCAGATGTCTTTGCCCGTTGCAGCATTGACAGCAACGATAAAGGACCCGCCCTCGTGATCCCAGGGAATAACGACCGTGTCACCATGAACAGCCAGAGAGGCACCTTCACCAAAGGAAGCCCGGGTTCTCATCTTGCCAAATTCACGATGCCAAACAGTCGTACCTTCCATGTCCAGACAGTAAACTCCGTTCGAACCAAAATTGCACCAAATGTGTTTTCCATCAGTGACCGGTGAGCCAGAGGCATACGTGTTCGTACCGTGGCCCCCTTCGTGAGGGACCGCGCTGACGACGGTTTTGTTCCAGACGATTTTCCCGGTTGCCTGATCCACGCAAACAACATTGAAATCGAATTTGCTGGTTGGTGCGCCGCGACTCATGCCGCCGCGTCCACGTCGACTTCCGCGCTCTCCCTGTGCCGGTGGCGTATCAGCGGCTTCCGATCCGGCGACTTCCGTTTTATTCGCAGCCGCCGTATCGATCGCAGTCATCACGTAGATGCGGCCGTCCCAAACGATCGGACTGCTGTGTCCTTTTCCAGGAATCGGAGTCTTCCACTTCAAGTTCTTGTCCAGTCCAAACTCGACGGGCGGAGTTGCATTCTCCGACGCACCGCTGTCGTTCTGTCCACGAAAACGTGGCCAGTTCCCTGACTGGTCATCCTGGGCCAAAAGCAAACTGGTTGTGGCAAACAAACAAACTGCAAGAACGCCAAAGTTCAACAGCGAAATGGACCTGCGCATCAAAAATCTCCTGGATTGGAACAACGAACGACAATGGCATCCCTGCCAAAAGCATAACGTCCAATCCAGTCCCGCGCCAAACAGGTCGAGAGAGGCAAACGGGAAATGCGGGCTTTGTACGGGACTAGTCAACCGAAATCGATGCAATTCCACTGGACGATTTGGCGACAGTTGACGGGTTGCCCGAGCAATTGATTTTCGCGATCCCGTCAGCGGATCCGTCGAATGATTCGGTTGCGTGAACGCTGGCGGTACCGGCTCCCGACAGTTTGATTTTTGCGGATTTGGCAACCAGCTTTTGCAGACTGATTGTCGTCGCGCCTGCAGCCTTGATATCCAGATTTGCGACTTTGCCTGAGCCTTCACAACGGCTGGCACCTTCGAGTTCGATCGTCAACGTCTCTCCATCGAAATCACTGAACTCAATTCCAATGGCTCCTTGAGCAACGATATGGTCCAGCTTCCCGACAGCAATTTCAAACACCATCGGCGTTTTGGTGGAGATTGACTCAGTCGGCTCGATCAACAGTCGGCCATCCTCAACCCTCGTGCTCAAGAAGGGCATGATGTTATCGTCAGCCGAAATCAACAGGGATTGCTCTTTGCCAAAAACAATCTTCGCCGTTCCAGAACCCCGGACTTCGAGCGAGGTGAACGGTTCGATTTCACGCGTCTCAGTCAACGAGACTCCGGAGCCCTGAACCGATGAACTGCTGTTTCCAACATTCACCTGAATCATGTCGCAGCCACAAAATGGAATTACAGCCAGAAGGGATAGCAAAACGGGTGTCGTCGTGTTTCGTAACATCGAAAATTTCCTGTAAGGGATCGTTTTGAATTGGAGCCGGGACGGTATCGACTGGTCCCGCGTTGAACTGCCAGCCGCAGGCGTACTTGCAGCATTTGCCGTCTCGCGTACGCCTCCGGCTGACGGCTAAACGTTAGCCTGCATTGCTCGAAGGCCGGCGTTGTTCGAGAACGCATTGCCTCTATTGGCAAGTATTTTTTGCAGTCCCAATATCGGCGAGGAAAATGCTGAATTTCTTTGCAGTCGCTACTGGCCCGGATTGCGAAACTTGATCTTTTCGACCAGCCGTTGGACTTTGCCGTCAGGAAGCTTTTTCCCGGAAACGGATTCCATGGCCTGAACAGTCCAGACGTATCGCAGTTCCGGATCGATTGAAAATTCGACTTCGACACCACCCGAAGTTGAGGGGTCGCCTTCTTCTGCGAGCGTTGATTCGACGAATGTCGTTAGCTGCTGGAACATGGTTTCGCCGGTAAACGTCTGCGAAGCGGATCCGGTATCGACATCAATGCCGGAAATATTTCTTTCGGTTCCGGCGCGAAGGTTCACCTGGATAATTGTCGGCAGCACTTCGTCGATAGGGCTGACCGCGCTGCTGCTCAACGGCATCTTGACGTTGAAGTCCGCTTCGAGTGCCGTGATTTTGAAAGTCATCACAAAAAACGCCAGCAGCTGAAACACGACGTCGATCATCGGCGTCATGTCTGCTGCGGTGTTGTCGGCCTTGCGACGGTTTCGAAATCTCATGGTCGTTTTGTTGTTGGAGGTTTACTTGCGTTCCTTGACCCGCAAGCTGAATTTCTCCAGCTTGGCGTCCTGGCATTTGGCAATCATTTCCTGGACTGTTCCGGTCGCAACATTCTGGTCAGCGCGAACGATTACACTGATGTCAGCCGGATTCGAAACTTTCCGTTGGGCGGCCTGTCCGGTTTCGCGACGCAGCATCGACGTCATCAACTCGACTTTTTCGATCCGCACGCCATCGTGCAATACACTGCCATCTTCGTTCAGATTCAGGATGATTTGATACGTTGGGACTTCTTCGGGCGGGATCGCAATTTCGCTGGTGGGAAGTTTGATTTCCTCAGCCCGTTCTATCTGCGAAAAATTCATGATGAACATGAAAAACGCAATCAGCTGAAACGTAACGTCGATCATCGGCGTCAGATCGATGGCAATTAACGGGTGTTCTTTTTTCTTGAATCGCATGTTCGCGCAACCAGTTTTGAACCGGATCAGGTAATGGGGCCAGTTTTGCCGCCGACGTTTTCAAAACGGCTCATCAGGGCGTCACTGGAAATTCCAACTTCCAGCTCCAGCCGTTCGAAACGGTTTCGCAGAATGCTGTAGGCGGCGATGGCGGGAATCGCGATTGCCAAACCAATCAGTGTCGTCACCAGAGCCTTGGAAATACCGTCCGCCAAAACCTGTGGGTCAGGCGATCCGCCACCGGTTGCGATTTCGAAAAATGCACTGATCATTCCGTGAACCGTACCGAACAAGCCGACCATCGGAGAAATGGTTCCGATCAGTGCGAGGTACGACAGCAAGTGCTGGATCTTCATGCTTTCTTCCTGGCCGGCTTCCTGCATCGCTTCGGTGGCTTTTTCATAGCCGCTGTTGATGCGGGCCAGGCCGGTCGAGAGCACGTTGCCCAGGAACGACTCGTCGGCTTTGGCCATGTCGTAGGCATCCTGGTATTTCTTTTCGTCCAGCAATCCTTCGAAACCATCGACCAGAGCCTGGGGGCAAACCCGGTCCCGTTTTGCAGAAATAATGTTGGTGATGATCAGTCCGACCAGCACGAACGACAGGCCGAGAAAAACAAGGATGTACGTTACACCCAGTGACTTGTACAACCACAAGAGCAACGATTTGCGCTGGGGTGCCGGAGCTGTCGTTCCGTTATTGGCTGGTTGGACTGGGGCAGGATCCATAGCAGCATCTGCTGCCGCTGGCGGGTCTTGGCCTTGTTGTAATGGCGCGCCGGACGCAATCGCCGACCCAGGATTCCAGGCGATCATCGGCGTGGCAATCAATACGGCTGCGATCAGGAACAAAACGGGTCGCAGTCGTGTGGCACTTCTCAGTCCGGGCATAAACGGCCTCGCAAGGGTTTCAGCTTAAGTTGGATGATTCAAAATAGTTGATCGGAACTGGTTCAACAATGATTGCGGAGCGGGGCAGGGCAGATTCGCAAGATTGTTACTGTCCCAGACGGGCGGTCCAGGGTGAGTTTTTGTACAACCGTTTGAGAGTTTCCTGGGCTTCCCAGCCATCGTCCTGCTTGTCCAGCCTGGGCCAGATTTGGGAAAGGTACCACAACGCTTCGGCATGTGCCTCAGGCTGGTTGAAAAACAAAAGATCGGTATGCAGGAACGCGAGGGCCGCCGCTTTGAAGTCCCCTTCCTGAAAATGGCAGGCTCCCAGTGTGTTGTAAGCTTCGGAAAAGAGCGCCGAATTGTCAGGGTTTTCATTCTCGATCAGCTTGGCCACCGCTGCTTTGGCGTCGTCGATCTTTCCGTTCAGCAACAAAGCCCGCGCCTGAAGGGCCCGCGCCCGCGAACGAAATTCTTCCGCCTCGGGACCGGATGCCGACGAAGTGGCCACGGCTGCAAAACTTTCGCCCGCCCCCGTTCCATCGTTGGCCGCCAGTTTCGCAAGGCCGATATAAAACGTGCCGATTATCCGGAAATCTTCCGACGAGGAATTTGCCAGCTTGGTGTATTCGGTCTGGGCCAGGTCATTCCTGCCGATTGTGGAATAGAGTTTTCCCAGTCGTTCCGTGATTTGCCAGGTGTAAAAGCTGGTCGGGTACTTTTGCATAAAGGCCTGGACGACATTGCCCGCATCGTTCGGTGTGACTTTTCCGCCAGTCAGCGCCGAGTCTGCTGTACCGCTTGCGACCATCCATGCCAACTCATGCTCCAGGGCTGCACCGGCCGGTTTGTCCTTTATCTTGGCAAGTTCCTCCAGGCCTTCATCAAAACGCTGGGCATCGAACCGGCTCGAAGCGCGGGCGAACTCGGCAGGTGGTTGTGGGAATGAGACTGACCTCAAGTTCGCCGTTTCGATGGTGACCGGCCCGCTCGATGTTTTGACAGTCAACGAATCAGGGCTCATGTCCGTGATTTCGCCGCGGACCAGTGTGCCTGATTTTTGAACGACGTTTACGTTCTGGGCTTCGAGCAGGTTGATGCCGACCAGGCATGCGATAATTGCAAGGACAGAATATCGAGCTGCAGAATTTTGAATCATGGAATCTGTTTTCGTTTTGAAAGTCGGCTTGAAAACGGGTCGAATGATGAATTGCATGGATGTCAGTCGCTCCCCAGTTGTAGTTTGATTCTCAGTTCCAAAGCCTCGACCCGTGGTTTCCATAACGGACCACCGAGTTCCGGGTCGGCCTTTCGCCAGTTCGCGAGTTCCTGTAATGCAGACTGGATTGCCTTGTCCGATTTTTCAATAACGCCCCATTCCAGCCGGCTTTCAATCAGCCCAAACAGGCTGCGGGCGTAAACGTCAGCAAACTCATCACGTCCCTTGGTTACCATGACCAGCTGCCGCCAGCCCCAGATCACATTTGATTTGCGGTTCGTCTTTGCGTCGGCACGAGGCTCACCACCCATCATCGCGAGGGCGTACGGTTTGGCCTGTTTCAATTTGCGTCCCTGAATCTGCAACGACTCAGCCACATCCAGTTGGGTTCGCAACAGGGTTGCACGTTTCTCGAGCACTTCGGCAAAAGCCTGGGTGGACTCGGTCCATTGTTCGGCTCCGCGATAGGCCAGTCCGAGATAACGGCCCGTTTCCAACAACAATTCCTCGGCTTGGGGGTCCCCCTTGAACTCAGTTTGTCGGGCAAGTTGCAGTAGTTCAATCGAAGTTCGATAAAGCTTTTTGACGTCGTCGGAGTTCGCATTCGTTTCTTCCAGCGATGACGCCACATCGTTGACGGTCGATGCAGCCCACAGAATTGTCCGGCCATCTTCTGTTGTATTGCCCAGCGATTTCAGGAACTCGCCAAGGTTCCTCGCCAGGTTCATTCGCTCGGCTTCTTGCTCCATCGAACTGATTTGCGATTTAAGCTCCCTGGCAATGGTCCCATAAATTCCGGCAAGTTCACGGGCCGAGTCTGCCGCAGGCAAGCTGGCCAGTTGTGTCTTGAGCGCGACCAGCACACCCTTGGCCTTGTCAATCCATTGGGCCGGATCGCCACCCAACCGCAAACAGGCCAGATACGCCCCGATCGCCGTTCGGAAAGTTTCCCGTTGAAGAACTTCAGCCTGGGGACTGCCCGTAACTGCCGGATGATTCTGTTTGATCAAGTCCAGCGGGCCGGTTCCCTGCCGCTCCAGTTGATCCACCGCTTCGCCCGGTTTCCCCAACTCGATCAAAACGCGAGACAACAGCAGCGATCCACGAGCCGAATCAAAGTTGATCATTCCTTCAGGTGTAGCCGCGAGTGAATCCATCAACAGCTTTTGTGCGTCAGCCAGTTTTGATTCATATTCCGTACGGTTTTTTTGCAACTCTTCGGCCGTCATTCCGTTTCGGATCTGCTGAACCTCGTTCCAGATTCGCTGGGCCAACTCGAGGCTTATCGAGGCCCTGGCCGCCGAATTGCCTCCCATGTTTTCGGCCATGGCGGCTGCCGTGTCGATATTGTCGTTGGACAGTGCCAGCCGCGCCAAAATTCCGGCCGCATGCGAAGCTTCAGGGCTTCCCTGCCACCGCTCAACCACTGTCTTGCAAGCCTTGGCAAGTTTTTCCTGTTCAAACGTACGGTCTTCGGGTTTCGCCTCGTCATACATTGAAGCGTACGAATTGATAACCAACCCGGTTGCCTGCCGTGTCCATTCCACCGTCGGATACCGGTCCATCAAAAATTCGCCGATCAATGCCGACTCGTAATGGCGACCCATCGCGTAATAACAAAACGCCTGAAGGTATCGGGTGTGGTTCATGTCCGCACGGGACGTTTCTACAGTGGCCAACGATGTGGCCAATCGCAAAGTTTCGAGTGTTCGGATTCCGAGCACCTTCAGGCTGGCCGCCTGGGCTACGATTTCCTGTTCGATATTCGTGCGGTCGTTTTTGTTCGCCGTTTTCAACTGGTTTCTCAAATCAGCCAGTCGCGAACGTTGCAAATCGAGATCTCCGATCAATTTGGCTGCAGTTGATTTCGCATCGGCAAATGTTTGTGGCTCCAGGTTGGCAGCGTCTGCCGAATCGTCAACGGCCAGGTCGATGTTCCATTTTGCGATCAATTCCAGTGCCGCTGCCTGATCCGCCCCTGGAGCACGCGCGACCACTTTGGCCAGGGCTCCGGCCGTTCGTTGC
The DNA here is from genome assembly GCA_043768885.1 of Planctomycetota bacterium. GTDB lineage: Bacteria > Planctomycetota > Planctomycetia > Pirellulales > Pirellulaceae > BJ22. The sequence continues at coordinate 6,754 of JAYVKA010000124.1, read as the reverse complement.
AGGTTGTTGACTTCGGTAATGTGACCGCCGTCGGCCGCCAGTTTATCCGCCTTGGTTCGGAGTGCCCTGGCGACTTCGAGTTGAATCGTCAACCATTCCGGTTCGCGGGTTTGGGACCGGGTCAGATTGGCCAGCAGTGGCTGCAATCGCTGGATCACCATCTCGTAAGGATAAGGGTCCGTTTTGCGATACGATTCGAGAGCCATGATTCCGGCCCGGCGTTTGATTGGAACCAGCGCGGGCTGGTCGTTCATCGTCAGCAGCTCTTCCAGCAGCGTAATTGCTTCCGCATGCTTCCCCAGTTTCTGGCGGCAACGCGCAGCGAACAAACAGGCATCGACGCCTGCCGCATACCGAAAATACTTTTCCCAAACGACCATGTAATCCGTTTCGGCCTTGGTCAGGTATTGTGTCCGTTCGGTTGAGCCTTCGGCAAAAGTGTCAGCCAAATATTCCGTCGCAATCGGCATTCGTAGAAGAATCTGGGTGTAGGTGTTTTTCAGCTGATCCACCGTGGCCCGGTCAGCCGTATCTCTTGAATCAGTCTTGAGAAGTTCTTCCAAACGGTCATGCGTAATTTGTTTGGCGGTTTCGAAAGCAGACAAACTGTTTGTCAGCATTTCCCTGGCCCGCATCGTCGCCTGACTTCGTTCGGTATCGCTCAACCGGGGAGATTCTCCCTGGTTCAAATAAAACCGAGCCTGCTTGAAACGGAGATTGGCCAGTGTCTCGGAGGCAAAACTCCGGTCATCCGCATTGGTCGCCGAGGACGCAAATCCCTCAAGCAAAGTCTGGGCTTCATTCAGCCGCGATTCCCACAACGCCACATCACGCAGTTCATTGACGCTTTCGATTATTGTTTCAGCCCGAAACAGGGGGATCCGCCGCCGAAACGATTCGGGTGCAAGATTGTTGTTTTCGCACTGGTTCAGATAGAGCAGTGCCAATTCGTAGTGGCCGTTCTCACGCAACGCATTCAAAAATTTCTGGGCTGGTTCTTCAGCTTTGCAGTCTCGCGGTGATATCGCGAAGAGGAACACGAACAGAACGGCAAGCAACAACGACAATAAATGCCCAGGATTGCCTGTCATGACCTGGCCCTTCAACCAATTGCGCACAGATACCGAACCAGACGTGCACGTCGGCCTCATTCCGTACTTCATGTAAATTCCCTGTTCCGAACCTTGATGGAACACGCGGCACCAGGCCGATCGCTCTCTTCCCCCCAGAGTTCCATTATGCCAGAAACAGCGGTCACTTGGCAAAGACTCCCAAAACGCGGTTCGAAATTGTCGGTATTTCATGTGGACAGATCGCACCGCTTCCCTGCAAACATTATTGATTCCCCGATCGAAGCCCCAACAAACCGGGAGTTTGAGACTGCTGCGTCGGTGATCGAGACGTGGTATTCTGAGTCGGATTGGCCAAAGGTTCGAGACGACCAGGAACCCCGCAGTCCTTATTGTCGCGGGAAACCAACCCCAAAAATATCCCAGGAGAAACGACGATGTTCCAGACACAGCCTCACACCAGTCGCAGTATTTGGACGATTTTGCTTTTCGGCCCGATCGCCCTTTTCATCCTTGTCGCGATCCCGGCCGGACCCGTTTTGGCCCAGGAAAGATTGAACGAAGGCCAACGGCGTGAAGTTTTGCAAAATCTCGAACGGGGAGCATCCGCGCTGCGGGTTCTCGGCAAGAACGACATGGCCGAACGATTGGTTCAGATTGCCAATGAACTAAAACAGCCAGCGGAGAATCGCGACCGCCCCGACCAGCGGGAAAGGACTCGAAATCGTGATGAGGGCAACAGCCCGGCCAATGAAGGCGAACGAGCCGAACTCCCCAACGCGGAACGAGAAATGGCCGAACAGCAGCTGGACGTGTTCCGCATGGCCCAACAGGCATTTCGCGAAAAGGAGAATGGAGACGCCATGGGACTCGTGCAGCGGATCATTCACGGACGCGAAATGCAGCTCACCGGCCGCCGAGACGAAGAAGCCCAACAGGCCGTTCGCGAAATTCCAGGTCGGGGAGACCAAATCGAATTGCTTTCGCGGGCAGCCGAAATCTGGCAAGGTTTTGGGAACGAAGACAAGTCGCAAGCCCTCGCGTCACTCGCGGACCAAATGCGTCAACGGGATAACCGTGGGTCAAACGCCGATCGTACCGAAGCCCGCGAACAACCGGCCCCGGACCGTGAAACCCCAAACCGGGATGGACAAATGGAAGAAATTCACCAGCACCTGCGCCGGTTGTCGGAGCAAATCGGACAATTGCAGAAACAGCTGAACGAGCTTCGCGACCGGCGGTAGACTCTCAAAACAGTTTCCTGAAAACTAGCGGATGCCGGTAAGGCTCTCAGCTCTACCGGCGTTTTTTGACCGCCTTCTTTTTCGGTAATGATTTCCCGGCTGCTTTCTTGCCGGTTTTCTTGACACCTTTTTTCGAAGCCATCTTTTTGCGAGGACCTTTGGCGGCTTGCTCTTTTCGGATCACGGCGTACCGCTCGATGTAGTCCCGTGCCGGGACTCGCCGAATCGCTTCGCCAATCACATCGAGTGCCGCATCTTCCAGCTTTTTGAAACGGACACAACACTTTCCCATGTCCAGCTTCTTTCCGGTCTTGGCCCACTCCTTGCGGAACCAGCCTTCCTCCGGGCTCGCGGTATAGATCGACATCAGATAGACGGAAACGTGATTCTTCTGCGACGCCAAACAGGCAAACGGCAACGGCTGTTTCGGGTCGCAGTGGTAGCCGTCGGGATAGACACTGTGCGGTACGTAAAAGCCAATCATGCCGTACTGCATTCCTTCTTCGAACGCGTCGTCAAGGTTTTTCAGGATTACCTCCCGAACTGCCGACACAATTTCCCGGCGGTCTTTCGGCAGCTCTTTCAAATATTCGGCAACGGTTTTCGCTTTGCTTTGCATTTATTGCGATCTTGAATTAGCGAAACGGCGGATTGTAGAACAATTGTCCTCAATTGTTCATCGCGCCAAATGGGCAACGTCTTCACATGAACAATTGAGGACAATTGTTCTACTATCCCATGGTCGGCATCTTTGTTGGGGTCAAGGTTGCGGGGCAGAAAGGTTAGCTTATTTCAAATCGATTTGTCGTCCATATTCCGCCGTCGGGTCGCGGTACATCGAGTGCAGATGGTTGAGCGGATTGCCTCCCATTTCCTGACAGGAAAACTCGATGATTAAGGTTGGGCTTTGGATTGTCCAGGAAACATCACTGCGTGGGTCGGTTTCACCATTCCACGAGAAACGCATTTTGTCGAATTCACCCATTACCTGTTCCATTCTATTTTTCGCGTGGGCTGGCGGCAGAATGCCGACCCAGTTCCAAATCAGTTTCTTCAGCTTTTCTTCTTGAGTCGCATCGAATCCGCCACACTCAACGCCCTCTGGCTTCAGTTCTTCCCCGTCCGCTCCCGGACCCGTTCGAATGAAACCCCGTTTGGGGCTGATTACCGCCTGTCGGCGCTGGTCATCGGACAGCGTGGCAATCAGCGCATAAGCATCATCGGTTTCGCCAGCGTACGGACGGAATTTTCGACCGGCAATTTCAAACGATTCGGGTTGGGCCCCGATAAAACTTGGCGACAGCCCGACGTCAGCGCCATGAATGGAAACATTCAGCCCGATATGGTGACCGTCCAGTTGAACCGCCCACGGCTCGGTCGCTGACGGAGTCCCAAAGACCATGATCGAAAACTGTTCGGTACCAAAACCGGAACGAGCGCGACCGCCAGTCAACAACTGGTCATCGCCGAGCATGATCCCGCACATTTTCTGATAGCCTGATTTGCTCAGGATCGCAGCCATCAGGTTGCAGGCTGATTTTGTTTGCACGGCGTTTAACTCACCCATTCGTACACCACCTGCGCCGGGTTGCGGCGGCAAGTTGGTCCATTCCTTCCGCTCCGGATCATTCGTCTCCAGGACGCCCCGTTTGCGCAAATCGCCCGACAAGGATTCCACGAATGTAGTCCCGGCCGCCGCCATCGATTCGGGAGAGTAATCGGTGTCCGTTGGTGCAAAAGTCCCCACGACATGGCTTGCGTCCGAAACAAAATCGGCACGGGTGAAATCGCGATCGCTTTTTGACTCTTGCGCCGCGGCCCAAACCGCCGGAATAAAAAAGAGCACGATTACAAAACAGGAACTCGAAATCTGGTTCATGGGGTCACCTGGAGATTTGAGAAGGCGGAAGGCACTCGTTCGTATAATTCCCACAAGCGAAATGCCAGCACGATTGTAATCGTTTTCGTTTCCCCGGATCACATCCCCACGCGGCCGTTCACTCTCGTGAACGAGCGTCTTTCGGCCTATTTCCTCGTTACAACAGTCCGATTTCAGACGGTTTTTGCCGGTTTCCGGTCTCCAGAAACTGAAATGATATTGCCCCCAAACCCTGTTCCGGCGATACCATCCGCCTGGAAAACCTTAAACCACCTGGACGGAAACTCGCATGGATACGCGCCCCGTCATTATCGGCTCATCGCTGAACGGACTGCTAGTCAGCCACAACCTTTCGCGCCATAACATCGATCACATTTTGATCGGTGGCGACCGGCCTCTGGTCCAGCCACGGCTGGGTGAATCGATGAACGAAGGAGCCGGCCTGGCCTGCTGGCGAATGCTCGATCCGAAGTACCGAAAATTCTTCTACCCGAAAAGCCACATCAGCCTGATGCACGGCGACATCGCTTCGATGATTCTCGTCGCGTCACCAGTCCGCAATCAGACAAGCCTGGCCAGCCGGCTTGGCGACACTTCTCGTCGCGCCAACCTTCGCACTGTCGTCAAAGGACTGTGCCATCTGGACCGCGCCAACTTCGACCCCGTGTTTTACGACGACGTGATCCATCACGTGCGCTGTTGTTTTGTTCACAACCCATCGGCAACCGTGAAGTTCGACTACCAATCCGATCGAATCACCTCGATTCAGGTCGGCGACACAACATTCAATGATCCTCGCTACGTTTTTGATACAACCGGATTCAGAAGTGTCGTGGCGGAAGCAGCCAGGATCGAAATCGAGCCGATCTCAAATTTGGAACGGGTAGCGTGGACACATTTCATCTCGGACACGGCCCCGGAACTTCGCTCAGCCTGGTGGTTGAACGGAACCAACCTTGTGCGGATGGACATTCAGCGCGATGGAATGAACGGAATCGCCTGGCTGATTCCGCTGGGCGAACGAATTTCATTGGGAGTCAGCGTCTCGGCCAACCAGTCCCAATCCGTCAACCTGTCCGGGCAGGAACTCGTTGACGAACTGGTCGAGGCACTGTTGCGGCGCGGGATCGATCTTCGAAAACTTTATCCGCAACAGGAAGAAGTCTTTGAACTCAAGCATAAATATTTTGAACGCAAGCGGGCCTTCGGTGCCAATTGGATACTGGCCGGTGGAACATTTCGCCAGTTCTGGTTCCCGACTTCCTCCGGCGTCGGCGTTGCAATGCTGGCGGCCAACCTTGCCCCGCAATTGCTGGAACAACCGTTGCGATTCGGAAAAATGTACGAACAAAAGGTCAAGGGACTGCGTGCTTTTCATGAACTGGTCGATGAAATGGTACGCAGCGAACCGTTCAGCGAAATCGACCGGACCTATGAGTTCTGGGCCGCCTGGACCGCCGGCTCATTCGGCCGCGCCCACGGGGATCTTCGCATCGCCAACCGCGATTACGATTCCAGGAGTTATCTGCGCTACCAATGGATCAAAAACCTGGGCATGATGTTTCAGCGACACAACTGGTTGCAAGTTATGACCGTCGGCGCGTTCACGACCAGCGTCGAGCGACACCAGCAAACCGCCGATCTGTCGAAAAGTTTTCGCCGATACTTTCAACCCGCCGAGTTCCTGTGGGGCAATGCAATCCGCGCATTGCCCCGTTATCTTGCAAACAAGTTGGCCCGTCTGGGGCACAAGATGAAGGGAATGAAACGACAAACGCCAAATTCCGCAGAAGCCAACATCGCCACGGTTGATTCCAAAAGCGTGAGTCGCGCTGCTTGACGTTTTCCATCTCATTCAGTTCTTGATTGCCCAATCGATCAGGTGCGACCAAAATCGGAGTCGTTTCAACTTCGACGTCGGGAAAGGGTCATGCAAGCCACAAGACCGGCAATCACCAAACCTGAGCTCGGTTCAGGGACTGCTGTAAAGAACCCAATGTCATTGCCATTGCCCATGGTGTACGAGATGAACAATTCCCGTCCTCCAAATGTCCCAAGCAGCGATCCTTCGCCGAGACCAGCGAATTGACCGGTCAGGCTGTTCCCAACATCACCGATCAGGAATTGCTGATTGGCCGACAATGTGAAACCGTTAATCAGGCTGACCGACAGATTCCCCGCCAAACCCAAATCTCCAGTGACCACCAATTGGTCAAACTGGCCAACTCCCAATCCGCCAAGTTCAATAAATGTCCGGGTTGATGAACCCAAGAACAAGTTGCCGTCGAACAAGACGCTGGCAGGAGAATTGCCGGGTCTCAGATCGCCGAGTGCGTACAGATCGCCGCCGCCAAAGAAACCGCCACTGCCGGAGAACGACCCAAAAACAACTGCCGTGCTGACGGTGTTGCCAACCGCCGCGATCTGCATTGTGGCATTCTGCCGAAGGTCATCATAAAACGTGACGTTTCCTCCGCCGCTGACATTGATGATGCCGTTTGGTTCATTGAAGACCTTGCCAAAAACATCGGATGTTCCAAACGTGAACGCCACGCCGCCTT
>JAYVKA010000123.1:0-32833 GCA_043768885.1 Planctomycetota bacterium | reverse complement strand
ATTCGGCTGTTTTTAGATTCCCTTGGGAGGGAACCGGCAGCCAAATGCTTCATCGGAGATCCAGTTACGTTGCGCACCTGAGTGCCCGGCGGGAGCCTTAACAATTGTCAGGGACCCCGTTCTTCCGGACGTGGTTGATGACGCGGCCGAAAACATCGACGGCGTTGAAGGGCACACAGACAGTGAATTGGATCTTATCACAAGGAGACGTGTCTCGATGAAAACGCGTATGATGGCGATCGCAGTGGTAATCAGTGCGGTCATGTGTTGCGACGCAAGTGCGAATGGACTTTTGTCCCGCATGATGGGTCGTGGTTGTGGTAGTTGTGGTGACGTCAGCACTTGTTGCGGCACTCCAAGCAGTTGTTCGGACGGTTGCGGTCGGGGGTTCAGCATGGACCTTCACATGCAATTGCCACGTTTGCGACGTGGTTGTGGCGACAGTTGCTGTGGTACTCCGGTTTCGACCGGCTGTGCATCGGCTCCAGTTGTCAGCAGTGGATGTGGTTGCGATGCAGCACCGTCCTGCGATCCATGCGGACGCGGTGGTCTGTTGTCCGGATTGAATGGTTTCGGCAGCCGTCTTGGCGGCCGACTCGGCGGTGACGGATGCGGTTGTGCCGCCCCGGCAAGTGATTGCGGCGGATGTGCATCGGCACCAGTTTCGGCTGGTTGCGGTTGTGATTCGGCCAGCGCTTGTGACCCATGTGCATCGGGTTGTGGAATCGGTGGAAAGCAGCGGGTTCGCTCGCTTCTCGGCCGTGTTCGCAGCATGATTCCATCGGGCTGTGGTGGTTGTGGTACATCTTCGGATTGCGGTTGCGGCGCCCCAGTCGCTTCGGCTGGTTGTGGATGTGACAGCGGATGTGGCAGCGGACCGGTTGGTGGTGGTTGCTGCGATCGTGCTCCTCGATGCCGACGCACTCGCCAAATCTGCCTGACCGTTCCAAACTTTGGCCTGATGGATCGTGTACGGTCTTTGGGTTCAAACCGTGGATGCGGCGGCTGTGGTGACTCGGCTTGCGGCGGTTGCGGTGCACCAGTTTCGGCTGGTTGCGGATGCGACGGCGGCGGAGTTGCTGCTCCAGCAGGTGTTGTTGAACCAGCTCCAGCAGCTGTCGAACCGACGCCAGCAGGAGCCGGTGCGTACAACACACGGAACCAAATTCCAGTTGTCAACCCAAACTCGTTCACAATTCAGGGCGCAGGATACCGCGGCAACTAAGTCCGTGATAACAACAGTCAGGGAACCGGGAGCGAGCCATTATGTGGCAAAGTTCCCGGCAGATAAAAGCCTGACAATTTTCAAAATCTCAAACCCGGCTTCAGTTCATTCTGAAGTCGGGTTTTTTGCATTTGATTTGCATACCATTGTTGCCGTTAGGCAGGCCAGCCATGTCGAGCTACCGAAAAAACGGGCCCTGAAAACAATGAAGTCTCCAGGGCCGCTTCGCAGTATCAAGTCGAACCGAAGTCGCAAAAACATGGTGTAGATCAAAGGGCTCAAACCTGATGGGGCGAAGAATACACTCGATTCGGCCAAAAAAAATACGAATTAGGCTTTGTTTTGGCAGGCAAAAACATGACCGGTTCCAGGCAATATGCCCAATGTCGGGTGAATTCGCACCTGGACGGGCGTCCAAACTTTGAAGGTTAACGGGTCGTCAGAGCAAATCGGCATGACCTAATCAAGCTGTTCCATTTTTTCCCGCATTGCGAAAACGCGGCAAATACCTGCAAATCCCCATGTTTTTCCTGAGCTGGGAGCAAGGATCGAGTTTTTACAAACCAATTCGATACTATTGTCAAATGGACTTGTAGTGTCACCGAATCCCAACGAGAATCGGCTTAGGTGGGAATCCATCAACACCAAGATCCAGAAACTCAACCTGATTGGAACTGCAAGTTCTGATTGGCTGTTTGGGTAAATGGTTTGTTTGCGAAATTCACCGTTCTCCCGGACGGTTTTGGTTTGTTGAATGGCTTGACGAACAGTTTTGGTCGGCACTTGCATGATGGCCGACTTCTCCCCAAATGGCTTGCCTTTTTACACTGACAATTTGGAAATTCTGGTCTCGGTTGCTTTTTCGGCAGTGCTGACGGTCGAAACGTTCAGCACACGAAAGTTCGCACGCATGGCCAGGGTCGCGAGAATCGCCTATGGGTACCAACATCCTGATCGTGGATGATCATCCACTCATTGGATGGGCCATCAAACATCTGGTCGAACAGCAATCCGACTTGACAGTTTGCTGCATGGCAAGAACGGTTCGGGAAGCGTTCGACTTTTTGGAACGCAGTACGCCGGATTTGATCATCCTGGATTTGTTGCTGGAAGGAGATTCCGGGATTTCCATCATTCACAGAGTTCGCGAGGAGGGGCTCGACTGTCGGATTTTGGTTTCGTCGATGTGCGACGACCCAATTCGGGTCAGTGAAACAGTTCGATTGGGAGTGGCGGGGTTTGTCGACAAGGGACTGCCCATGGAAGAACTGCTGGAGAGCATTCGCCGCGTACTAGCCGGGAAATATGCGATCAGCCACAAGATTCAGATGTTGTGTGTCGATGCAATGCGCAACCAAGAAGACAATCATTCATTTATGCCTGAGTTGTCAGGCCTGTCCGATCGGGAGATTGAAATATTTCGAATGATGGGATCCGACCAGAATCCTCACGAAATTGCAGAGAAATTGGGGATTGCCCTGAAAACTGTCCATACTCACCGGCAAAACATTCGCCAAAAGCTGGGTCTTCGATCCATGGCAGAGTTGTGCGGTCGGGCCGCTGTTTATGTTGCCAACAAGTCGGATGTTGCGAAACAGGCGTTCGCACCAAATCTTCGACTTTCACAAGGTGGCGGAGCCGCCTGACCGATTCGCCTGGACAATATACAGCCCTGGATCGAATTGACTATTTCGATTCGACGAGCTTTTTCAAACTCTCGGCTGAATCGATCAACGCCTTGCAAATTAGCATTGCATCATCTGAGTTCTCTTTCTTCAAATGTTCCAGCAACAGGCGGGTTCCCAGCCAGATTGCATGGGCTTCATTTCGAAGCCGGTGTCGGAATTTTTCTGGATCAGATTCATTTCCCGGAGACACGCTTTCGTCAGAATGCATATTCATTGAGTTTGCATCAGGGGTTGGGTTCGGCGGCGCTGGTACTGGACTGTACATGTCCGAAAAACAGACTGTACAACCCGGTATACAACTTTCGGAGGCGTATCGAAAATCTACGTCACGAATTGCGAAACTGCAGGGCAAAAATTCCGGTAATTTCAGGCAAACAGGCATTAGGAGTCGTGGAAATAACCGTCCAGACGACAATGCAGATCAAGCAATTGTCGTTGAATTGATGGTTTTCCTGCAATTCGGGTTGTTATTCCCGATTTCGTGGGAACTGTCCCTGGATTTCGCCCGAAACGGAACCGGACAGGATTGCCGTACGTCTATAATCGATGCAGTGATGATCATGCATGTATTGTGTCCCAACCGGAAGCCGATGAATCGAATGGACTTTTGCAGGTTCCATTCTGGTTCGATCTGGTATTTTGAATGCTGCCCGGTTTCATTTCAGCACAAGACGGTCAATTGGCCGGAAACAGGAATATGGCCACAGATCTAAAAGCCTCGCCAATCAGAACCAGCCGGGCGGATCAATTCATTGAGCGTGAATTGGGCCAAACGAGTAGCCGATTGCGCACCGCCGAAATTGCCTGGGCAGTATTGGCAGCCGTGGCGTGGTCTTTGGCTTTGCTGTTGGCCCTGGTTGTTGTTGACGCCTGGATGGTGAATCTGGGTGGCCAGACGCGACTGTTTGGCCTGGGAGTTTTGGTTGCCGGAGCGATTCTGATTTTTTGCTACGGTGCTTTGCCGGCTCTCCTTCGAAGGATCAATCCCCAATACGTCGCCCGAATGATCGAGAAATCCGGGAGCTCTTTTCATAACAGCCTGGTTAACTACTTGCTTGTTAGGAACAACCCGCAAAAGACCAGGACAATGGTTTACGAAGCCGTTTCGCAACGGGCTGCGAATGATCTGTCGTCGCTGGATGAAGATCGGCGAGTCGATTTTTCCCGGGCAATTCGAATGGGAGCCATTGTTGCAGGGTTGGTCGCGTTGATGGTGGCCTACATCATTTTCTCGCCCCGAAATCCATGGACATCGATGGGACGAATCCTCGCGCCAGGCTCGCGAATCGCACCGGCATCCGTCGTAACCGTAACGAATGTTTTGCCGGGGGACGCGACTGTCTATTACGGCGACCGATTACGGGTTACTTGCGACGTAAGGGGCCGCACTGGGGATCAACCGGTCCATTTGATATTCACTTCCCGTGACGGCCAAATTCGAAACGCCACCGTGCTGATGGCTCCAGTTGAAAACGGCAACGTTTTCAATGGCGAAATCAGTTGTGGCAACGAAGGGATTTGCACCGACCTCGATTACTTTGTTTCCTGCGGAGATGGTCGCAGCCCCGAATACCATATCGCCGTTCGGGCCAACCCAACGATTACTGTCAGTCAGGTTGAAATCGTTCCGCCCGAATACACCCGCCTGCCGCCAAGCGTGCAGTTGGGTCGCGGAGAAATCCGGGCTCCCGAGGGATCGACAGTCAGGATTTCTGCTTCTTCCAACCAGGAAATGAAACTCGCCTGGATTGAATTGGTTCGAGCGACGCAGGCCGGAACAGTTGCAGCGAACGCCGATAACGTCGAAGTCGTTCAGTCGGTAAGCATGGAAATAGTGGACGCCCGACAGTCCACGGGCGAGTTTGTTCTTCAATTGGACGCCGACAGGAAATTGCAAAAATATTCGCATTATCGCATCCGGTTTCGAACCATGGACGATCAGCGAAATGAACTGGCCAGCCTTCATCCTGTCCTGATTATTCCTGACGCGGCACCAGAAGTGACCATCGTTCGTCCGGAAACGACGCCGACAGATTTGCCTTTAAATTCGAGAATAACGGTCGAGGTTCACGCATCTGATATTGATTACGAGATCAGCAAGATCGAACTTTCGATGGACCATCGCGGCTCAAGTTTGTTGGATCGGGACGTCGAATTGCCGCTGGAGAAAAACAAACAGAAAGTGGTCAGCCGTTATTCGCTGGATCCCAAAGCCTTAAATCTGCGCGAAGGTGACGAAGTGGTCTTCTACGCCCGGGCATCTGACAATCGAATCTCGCCTTACAGTTACGCGCCCGATCCTAACGTGTCCATCACTTCCAGCCAGACTGTTCGTATTGTTGCGGCTGACCCGAACGCAAAAAACGCGAGCGATACTCCGAACCCCGCACAAGCCAATGCCGGGAGCAAATCGGAAACCCCGGATAAAACCAATCCGGATAAATCACAATCAGGCAAGCCCGGTGAACAGAGCCCGGCGGGGCCTGGTGGCGGAAGCAAGAGCGAACAGGGCGGAAACAAGGCCGAACAGAGTACAGGTGGGGCTCAACCAGAAAAAGCAGAAAGTGACGCCGGCGGAAACAAGAGCGAGGAATCGGATGAAACTGGAGATGCTGGCGAAAAGTCGGAAGGGACAGGGGGTCAGGAGGGTTCCAAAGGGGCGGAAACCGGCGAACAGGATCAGTCCGGAAGTGATGGTGAAAAACAGGCTGGAGCCGAAAGCGGCGGCGCAGCAAGTGCGAGCGGAGAAAAACAAGGCGAGCAGTCGGAAACCGGTTCGGGGGAGTCTGGTAATTCGGCAGGTAAGGCGGGGACTGAGGGCACCGAACAGGGCAAAGGTGCAGAGCCAGCGGACAATAAATCGGGTGGCAATCAAGCTGCTTCCAGCGATCCAAACGCCGCCTCCGGTTCGACTGAATCCAAGGGCGGCAAGGGAGCAGAATCAACATCCGACAGCCAGAATCCTGCCGGCGGCGATCCGGGCGGGAATGATTCTTCAGGCAGTGCGAAAAACGGTGAGGCCAATGGTGGTGAAAAAGCAGAAGCGGGGAACTCCGAACGCGGCTCGCAGGATCAAACCGGTCAACCTTCATCCGAAAACAGCGGCAACAAAACCCCGTCTGGCGGTTCGGGCGGTCAACGTGACGAGTCGTTGCGGGACGGTGAAGTCCAACCATTGAGTGAGAAAGCCACCGACTCCGACAAGTTCGATGCCATCCAGGAATTCATGGAAAAGAACAAGGGAGCTGGTCAGAGCTCGGATTCTTCTGGAGATTCCGCTGAACAAGCTGGCGCTGCGCAATCTTCGGAATCAACATCTGATGACCAGGCGGGCAAACCGGACCCCAATGGAAACCAATCCGGAAATTCAAAGCCCGGTGAAAACCCTGAAACAGACAAGCCCGGAGACCAGGACGCAGGGGCGGCTGGCGACGGCAAGGCAGGAGACAATCAATCGACGGGAAGCAATCCAGGGAACCAGTCCGGCAGCAACGACTCAACATCGGGCGACCCGAAACCTGGAAGTCAGGTCACTGACAAGCCATCCGACAAATCCAGTGATCCTTCAGGCAAATCCGATTCTGATTCAACAGCATCGCAAACCGGTGTTTCTGGCGACGAAAAATCGAAAGATGAGACTGGCAATGAAACTGGCAACGGGGATGAATCCGGAACCGGAAACCAGGACGAAAAAACGGGCTCAGGTTCAACGGGCGAACCAACAACCGAAAATCCTGATAAATCAAATACTGGCAGTGGCGATGAAAAGGGATCGCCCGGAACTGATGCCGAGTCGAAAGGTGCTGATTCGCAAAACAACAAACAGGAATCAGGCAAACCAGGTGAACAACCCGAAAAACCAAATGGGGGGGCTTCCAAACCAGGTTCGCCGGATTCCAATCAGGAATCCACTTCCGAATCGGGCCAGCCAAATCAGGGAAACGACAGCTCCAGAAACAAGCCCGGAAGTGCTGGTGACCCAAATGGATCTTCACAGCAAACCTCCAGCACTTCTGACCCGTCGGACAAGTCGGGTGGAACGTCGAGCGGAACGGGAGCCGCGTCTCGCGGCGGTTCCGGTGCCAGTGGAAATGGCGGCGCCGCCAACAACGGCAATCTTGTCGATCCGCAAACGTCGATGACCCGGCAGGAATCTGAGCAAGTCGAATACAATCGCGCAGCTACGGACCTCGTCTTGAGCGGATTGGACGATCAAAAGGGTCAGCCCAGTGAAGAATTACTGAAGCGATTGAACATGTCGGAGCAGGATCTGAAGGACTTCATGGATCGATGGAAAAAGATGAGGGAAATGGCAAATACCGGTGATCCTGTGGCTCAAAAACGTTACACGGAAGCACTGCGAAGTCTTTCACTCCGTTCCGCCAGCATGAGCCCATCGGCCGTCAAGGTCGAATCCGACGGGCTGAGTGGCATGGCGGAGGACGGTGGCGTCAATCGGCCTTCGGCCGAACTGGCTCCGGAATTCCGCGCATTCATGAAGGCCCGAAATCGCGTCGAATCAGGCGACGGCGGGAGCAAATAGATTGCCTCCGCTGTTTTCTGGCGGTTTTTCAAGGCGATGCCCGTCCCCGGTTTCCAAAAAGCCGCTCCTCCAGCATTTCGTCTACACCCTGTAATCCAGCTGATTGCAACATCCGGCTCCGGTTATTCCGGTTGGGCCGGCTTTATCGGCGGCATTCCCTGTGCATCTCTCATTCCGCAGGGGAATTTCGCCGCCTGACTGGTTGATAGTGAACTAGTTTTTCTACAGGTACATGCCCTGGCTTCTGACCAGTGATGTTTCCTGAACAGTTCGCCGTCCCTTCATCAGCGCAATTGTCAGCACTGACTACCAGGCGGATCATCGACAATGGCAAGAGTCCTGTGAAACTATTCAGACAACAAAGAAATCGACAAAGTAGCCGACGGGGAGTCGCGGCCGCAGAAACAGCGTTTTGCCTGCCACTCATTTTGGTGCTGGCCCTGGGCACAGTTGAGATATCTTCAGGAATTTTCGTAAAAGAAACCCTGTCGATTGCGGCCTACGAAGGAGCACGGGTGGGAGTCAAACGACGGGCAACAAACGCGGACGCGGTCGCCGCCGTGAATGTGATTTTGACTGCCAGAGGCGTTAACAATCCTACAATCACTGTTTCGCCGTCGAACTTTTCGACGCTCAGTGCCCTGCAGCCGATCACCGTCACGGTATCCGCTCCGGCGGCAAACAATTGCAGTTATCTAAACCAGTATTTCTCTGGCCGAACCATTACTTCGACAGTCAAAATGGTTCGGGAATTCAACGACTAGCAGGAACGCCGCTCATGAATTTTCCCTGGAAAAACAAAAAACGGTATGGCCTGGGTCGCCGCAACTGGCGCGCGGGCACGTCCATGATGGAGTTTGCCATTACGGCTCCGGTGCTGCTGACATTTGTGTTCAGCTCCATGGAATTCTGCCGCATGTCACTGATCAGAAATCTGGCACAAGACGCAGCCTATGATGCCTGCCGTTATGCCATGGTCGAAGGTGCAACGGCAACAGAAGCACGTAACAAGGCCAATGAGATTCTGAACGTGATTGGCACCCAGGACGCCGTTGTCGTCATCAACGACGGACAGGAGTTTGGCACGTCAACGAAGACGATCAAGGTCGATATCACAATTCCCATGGAAAAAAACGCCCTGATCCTGAAATACATGTTCACAAACCGGAATATCCGAGCAACGATTTCCATGAATATGGAACGGTATTCCGGATTCTATAGCGCAACACAGTAACAAACAAAATCATCCTCGCCGGACAGTTTCCATAGCACCCTGGAGCCAAGTCGTGATACACAACAGAATAACAACTTTGACCCTGCGAATTCGCCGCCGCGGCGCGATTTTGCCGCTGTTCGCCTTCCTGCTTCCAGTCCTGTTGATTCTCTGCGGCCTGGCGATCAACACCGCGCACATGCGGCTGGTCAAGACAGAAATGAAAATTGCGACCGATGCGGCTGTTCACGCTTCGGGTCGAGCAATGAGCATCAATCAATCGACGGCATCCGCGATTCTATATGCGAAGAATGTTGCCGCAATGAATACCGTCAACGGAAATCCATTGATCATCTCCGATGACAATCTCGTGGGTTTCGGTTTCAGCAGCCGGGCGTCCAGCGGTTATGGCAGATATTCATACTCGGCGGTAACCCGCGCCGAAGTCGATAACCAATCCAGACAAGCGAACAGCATTTCATTGACCGGCCAGTTGAACATGCCATTGATGTTCCGGGGCATTCCGAATGTCAACAGTGTGAACATTCAAACCTATTCCATCGCGACCCAAGTGGACCGCGACATCGCACTGGTCCTCGACCGATCGGGATCGATGTACTGGTTTGAGAGTCAGGCAACCTGGGATTATGTATTCAACGATATGAGAACCAGGGGCAGAATTTCGAGTACGGAACGTGACAATGCGAAAAACGGCATTTGGAACAGCCACGCTTACGCCTCCTCGTCCTATATCAATACCAATACGTGGAACAAGCTGTCGGCCGACTGGAATCGGGACGCTTCGTACACAGCAGTTTATAAGTTTGTTTTTGACTGGAGAAACGTAACCAACAAGGCTCCCCGGCATTCGCGATGGGACTTATTGAACAGCGGAGTTACCAGGTTTCTCGACGTTTTGGACGGAACCGACCAGGAAGAGCTGCTTTCCCTGGCAACGTTTTCTTCCAGCTCATGGTTGAACTACTCGTTGACCCTGGACTATTCACCAATCCGCACCTACGTTGCCGGTATCGTTCCCAATGGAGCAACTGCGATTGGAAAAGGTATTCAAACGGCGATTCCTTCGATCATGACCGCTTCCAATGCCCGCCCGTATGCAGCCAAGACAATAGTAGTTTTGACCGACGGCGAAAACAATTCGAGTCCGGAGCCTGATGACGTGGCTCGGGCCATGGTTGCCCAGTACAACATCACCCTCCACACAGTGACTTTCACTTCCGGGGGTGACCAGGCCGCCATGGAGGAAGTTGCCCAGATCGGTGGCGGCAAGCATTACCACGCGGAAACAGGAACGGAACTGATTGAAATTTTTGAAGAGATTGCCAACAATCTTCCAACGATCCTGACTCAATAGACTTCATTGTTTATCATCAAATTGTCAGAAACAGCAGCATTTGGGCCGGAATTCATTCCGGCCCATTTTCTTTTTGTGGCCTGACAGGTATCCGGGTGAAGCGGCCTGGAAATCCGTTCCAGTTCATGACTCTTCTGAACTGGAAAGAACTGAAAGGCTTCGGGGTCCGTAAAAAACCGGTTGTCGCAGTTGGGTTGTAAGCTGGTGATTGGACCCGAAAAATCGGCATAGTGATCGATTTGTCTCCCGAAGGGCGGTCGACTTTTTTGACTTTGGCAACCACAATTGCAAGTCCGTCATCCCTGGCAACTACGCTGACTGGCCGAAAACCAGACTGAATTGCAGGCGACAGGCCAATTCTGGATGACCTGATTGACTTTCCCGTTTCAAAGATGAAAACTACGAAATGACTGGTAACACGGAATCCACCTCAACGGCTACTCAAACCAAAAAAGGCTCGGCCAGGGGAGCGAACGAAGTTCCGATGATCGAGGCGGATCAGCTGAGCAAGTTCTACGGAATTTTTGCGGCCACCCGTGACGTGTCGTTCAAGGTTTATCGCGGTGAGGTCGTTGCTTTTCTTGGACCGAACGGTGCCGGGAAAAGTACGACGATGAAAATGTTGACGGGTTACCTGTCGCCGTCCGAAGGCCACGCCCGCATCGCAGGTCACGACATGTCGCAGGACCGTCTGGCTGGTTCCCAGAAACTGGGCTACTTGCCCGAAACAGGTCCGTTGTATCCCGACATGACTCCATTTTCACTGCTCGATTTTTTTGCCGAAGCACGCGGCATGAACAAGCGAACCAAGCTGGAGCGGATCGCCAAAGTCGTCGAGCTGTGCAGCCTCGGAAGTGTGATCTACAAACCGATTGGAAAACTGTCCAAGGGATTTCGCCAACGGGTGGGGATGGCCCAGGCACTGATTCATGAACCGGAAGTGCTGATTCTGGACGAGCCGACTTCCGGTCTGGACCCCAACCAGATTCGTGGCGTTCGTGACACAATGCGCCGCCTGGGAGAAGAGAAAACGATTTTGCTTTCGACCCACATTCTTCAGGAAGTCGCCGCGATGGCGGACCGGGTGATCATGATTAACGAGGGCCGCAAGGTTTACGATGGCCTGCTTTCCGAAGTTGATCCTGACCACAAGGGGCTGGATCATATCTTCGCAGAATTGACCGGCCACGATCCCCGGACGGGCCATCGTCTGGAAGAAAATCCTGACATATGACCGCCGATGGTTTGAAACGTATTGAACAAATTTTTTTGACAAACTACCGCCCGAAACCGGATACATGGACAGCAAGGTAATCATCGAATTCGTTTACATGTTTGTGATCGACCTGGCATTTTTGCTGGCGTTGGTCATCTTGATGTTGCCTCTGGGCATCTGGCGTCAGGCTGCATTCGCTGTGATGAAACGGAATTTTTCCGGCTACTTCAGCAATCCTACCGGTTACGTTTTCCTGTGTTTGTTCGTGCTGTTGACCAGTTTTGCAGCCTTTTGGCCACACGAGTTCTTTACGACGAACCTGGCAAACTTTGATCAGTTGAACCGATTTCTGCCCTTTATCATGTTGATCTTCATTCCGGCGATCACGATGAGCATCTGGGCGGAAGAGCGGAGACAGGGGACCGATGAACTGTTGTTGACCTTGCCGGCCCGCGACTTTGACATCGTGATCGGAAAGTATTTTGCCGCCGTTTTCGTTTTCTCCGTTTCGCTGTTGTTTAGCCAGTTGTCCAACTATGCCGTGTTGTTGGCGATGACCGGCGGTTCGCTCGACACGCAACTTCTGTTCTCGACGTACGTCGGTTACTGGTTCATGGGTGTTGCCATGTTGTCGCTGGGAATGGTCGCTTCCTTCCTGACCAGCAATTTGACGGTTGGCTTTATTTTTGGCGCGGCCTTCAATGCACCGTTGGCATTCTTTTCCAGCGCGGACGTGATCCTGTCCGACAACGCCTGGATTCAGCGACTGTTCGAATGGTCTTTGTTGCAACGCTTTGAGCCGTTTGGCCGGGGACTGATCAGCCCTTCATCCATCGTCTACTTCCTGGGAATTGTCTGCCTCGGCATTTACTTCAGCCTGATTCTGATCGGACGAAGGCACTGGGTTGGTGGTCGCGATGGCCAATCGATGTTTTGGCATTATTTTATGCGGGCCGGGTTTCTGGTTGTGGGTGTGATCGCCTCAGTGCTGGTGGTTCAGCACAGCCCATTGAATCGCATGAGAACGGACGTTTCCAATGGCAAAGTCAGCACGTTATCTCCCACTTCCCATGGGCTTCTGACCGCCTTGGCCAATGAGAAATCTGCCGAAGGAGAACCTGTTCCTTCAACGATTACCGTGGACGCTTTTGTCAGCGGCAATCTTCCCACCGAGTTTGTTCAGGCCAGTTACGATTTGATCAACCTGTTACGTGAGTTCGATGTTTTGGGGGGCAATCGGGTCAAGGTCAACCTCCAGCAATCGATCGAACCATTTAGTGAAGAAGCGATTCTGGCCGAGAAGCGTTTTGGAATCCGCCCACAACGCATTACAAGCCAATCCCGCGGCGCTGTGCGTGAGGAAGAAACCATTCTGGGTGTCGCTATATCGTCTGGCCGTCAGCGAATCGTAATTCCCTTTATTCCCTATGGTGCGCCGGTCGAGTACGAGCTGATTCGGGCCATTCGGCAAGTGGCGAATCCGGGGAAAAAGAAACTCGGCATCGTTCGAACGGACGCCTACGTCATGGGCGCGTCGCTGAACGTGATTAACAAGGAGGGTGAAACCCAGCCCGTCCGGATTCCGATGCTGGAGGTCTTTGGCGAGTTGCAAAACGAATATGAGCTGGAAGAGATATCAGCGGCGACTCCGATACCAGTTTGGCTGGAAAACGACCAGGGAAATCCAACAACCCGCCGTTATGACGCAATCATTGCGGTTCAGCCATCCAAGATGACGACCACCGAATTGCAAAACTTGATCGCTGCCATACGGCTGGGACAGCCCACACTGATTTTCGAGGACGCAGTTCCCAACTCCGAAGAATTTCCAACCATTTGGGGCACGTTTTTCCCGCGGCGCATTTCGCGACCCACGACAGAAGCAGGCGATTTTCAAAAAATGCTCGACTTGATCCAGCTCGACGTCGATCGGGTCAAGAAAGAGGGGCTTTGGTTTCCGGTTCTGTTGGCCAAAAGCCCAGCCGCAAACCCGTACCCCAAGGACATCGGTCTGAACATGCCGGAGCGTTTGGTGATCCGCGAAGCGGAGTCCGATTACGAAATGAAGTTTTCGAAAGAAAATCCGGCCACGGCAAGTATCACCGAAATCGAAATGGACCTTGTCACGCCGATCAAGCCGCGGCCCGACAGCAAGCTTGAGTTTGTCGAACTGATCAATAGCGGACGGGTCGGAACAATCTCGTCCTACGAATTCCTGAAGTATCCGCCAGAACAGCGTGAGCAGTTTCAAACCAGTCCCGATTTTAGTTACGCCGTGGCTGCCCATATTCATGGAGCCAAATTGGGCGACGTTGAAACCGATGCCGATGAAGTGCGAAAACCGGATGACCAAAAGGTGAATGTCGTCTGGGTTTCTGACGTCGACATGCTGTCGAATCGCTTTGTCACCCTTCGGGACTTTCCCTATTCGGGAGACGGAATCGAATACCGTTTTCAGAACGTCGCTCTGGTTCAAAACCTGGTCGATTTTCTGGCTGGCGAGTCAACCTGGTTCGGTTTGAGAAACCGGCAACAAAAGCAAAGTACGCTGCGGGTGGTCGAGCAGGCGGTGGCCGAGGCGATGCAGACGGAATTCGAGGTGACTCAAAAGTTTGACAAGGAAAGCATGCAGACGCAGATGGCGTTACGGGCAAAACTGGAAAAATCACTGGGGCCGCTGAGCAAAGAGATCAAGGCGATGGAGGACCAGGGGCAACTGAACGAAGAGTATCGCCTGAAGAAGCAGACGCTCGAAGCAATGCAGCGCGAAGAACTTCAGCCGGCAATCGCCCAACTGGAGCAAATGGACATTGACCGCCAGGAGACGTTGAGACGAATCCGGCTGGATGCGGAACTTAAGATTCAAAAGACCCAGCGAAATTTCAAATTGGCGGCCGTGGTCATTCCACCCATTCCACCCCTGTTGATGGGTTTGATCGTTTGGACCCGTCGGCGATTGCTGGAACGGGAAGGAATTTCCAAAGCCCGCCGGTTGAAGTAAATCGACCGGACAATCCTGCCTGCCCGAACTGTAAACAAGACACTCAACCATAAATCATTCGTACATGAATTCTGCATTTCGACTAACAATCTTGATGGGACTGATTGCTGGCTCCTTAAGCGCAGCAGCATCCTGGTATTATCCCTGGCCCGACTCGGCTTCGGCCCAGTTGGGCGCGGGGCAGGGTTTGTTCAAGCCGTTCGAAGCCAGCCGCGTTTGGTCACTGGACATCGCTGCGTTTGTACCCGAGACGCAAACGGTCGAGCGTTTTTCGCTGAAACGACAGGGTGACCGATGGCTGGTTCCAACCCAGGCAGGTTTCCCCAGCGACAATATTGCCCGCCGCACAGCCATCATCAACGCCGTGGTTAATCTGACCGATCCCAAAGGCGTGTTGCAACAGAAAACCGACAGCCAGCAGGATCACGTTGAATATGGCGTTGTCGATCCGGCCGAACTGCAGGAAAAAGGTTCCCGTGCCGGAGTCGGAACTCGCGTTGTATTGGAAGACCGAAATCGGCAAACATTGGCGACATTGATTGTGGGTTCGACAATCGAAGGCCAGCCGGGGCAGGCGTTCGTCCGAATTCCTGGCCAGCCGCAGGTTTATCTCGTCGAATTCGTGCCGCAAGTTCTCTCGGTCAGTTTTGGTGATTGGCTGGATGTAAACCTGTTTCAGTTGCGAACTCAGGCCCGGCCTGACGGCGAGTTGACGAGTGAAATCGATTTGGTGAACAGTGCTGCGGGCAATTCGGCATTTGAGTCCGCAGCCCCGTCAGCGGGGGCGTGGCGCGCCCAGGTTGTGCCTGCCGGGAACAGTTTCGCGACCCAGAATATGGAAATCCTTGCTGGTGATTCGTGGACTCGGGCTGTTTTGCCAACCGAGATCAACAACACCCTGGTCAACGCGGTAAAAGACCTCGGAGCGGTACCTACGGTTGAAGTTCGTGCCAAGGATAAGGAATTGGGTGAAAGTATCGCGGCGAACCCGTTGGCCGGTCCCGCAGAACTTTATGCAAGCTTGAACCCATTTGGCTTTCGGCAAACGGCCGAGCCTGGTCAGCCGCTCAGCTTCGAATCATCGGGCGGAAAGGTGCAGGTTGTAACCGATTCCGGAATCGCGACGACCATGTATCTGGGCAACCTTTTCTCGGACAGCAAAACCGACTCCAACCTCGCACGTTTGGCGATGTTTCATTCGGCCCTGGACCTTGCCCGTTTTCCGGAACCTCAGGCCCCGGTGGCAGCTGGTGGAGTCGATCCAACTGACGAACAACGGCGCGAGTTCAATCGCCAGCATGAAGCCTGGACGAAAAAACTTGATGCTGCAAAGGCCATGGTCTCGGCCCTGAACGGCAGGCATGGTCGCTGGTTTTATATGCTCGACGAAAATGTTGTCAGCCGGTTTTTACCGACTCTTCCCAAACTTGAACCGGTAACGCCGCCCGCAGTCGAAGCCACCGAAGACACTCCTTCGGCCGATGCCGGAAAATCCGAAGTACCGCCGCCGGAAAAAGTTTCTGCCGGAGACGGAAATTCGTAAACGCCAGGACCGGGACCGGTTCCACTGAATTCGATGGCGTTTTGTTTTGAGACCAAGCGGTACTCGCATTCTGCATTTGCCGCCCCCGAAGCGACTGAAAACCGAAAAAACGAAATGAACAACTTTTTCTCGCGATCTTCTCTGGTTGTGGCGTTGATACTGGCCGGACTGGCCGTTCGCCCGGCAGCGGCTGACGAATTGCCCGATGTGCTCCTGATTGCCACGTGGAACGTCGAGTGGTTCTATGACGACGACACGTCAGACAACCGGAACGATTTGGCCAAGAAACTGTCGGCGCCATCGCGGGCCGAATATGACTGGAAGGAAAACCAGATTGCCCGCGTGATTTCCGTGATGCAACCGGACATCATTGCATTGCAGGAAGTCGAAAACCGCGAAGTGATCTTTCAACTCACCAATCATTTGCGCGACCAATACAAGGTCACGTACAAATACGCCTACATCGATGGCTTTGATTTTGGAACCGAGCAGGATGTGGCGTTCCTCTACAAGTCGGGACTGGTCGAGTACAGCCGTTTTGAGCAAACCCGGGAAATGTCCGATTCGGACCAGTACTACAACATTGGCAAGCACCTGTTCGGCCGATTTGTGTGGGGCAAGGGGAAAGATCAACTGGAGTTGGTTGTCGGCACAACGCATTTTCGGGCCTCACCGGACAACGAGGAAATCAGGGTCCGCCAGGCGCGACTGTTGCATGAATGGGTCCGCCCGCGACTGGAAAAAGGGGAGAACGTGATTCTGCTCGGCGATTTCAACACCGAACACACTACAGAAACAAGGGACCCGCGAACCGACCTCGGCGTTTTGATGGGGCTGGAGGCAAAAGACAATTCGGATGACATGACCAATCTGAATCAGGCACTTCCCCAAAATTTGAAATTCACCCACATGGGTGGCAAACAGTTTGACCTTATCCTTGCCAGCCAGGCATTGATCGATGACGGGAAAGGGAAAGACCTGGTTTTTTCCCGAATCGTTACGCGGCCTGACTTGTCGATTCAGGGCCAGCCCGACCAGGACCATCGCGACAACTACTACAAGATCCCCAAAGAAGAACGCGACGTCAGCGACCACTATCCCGTGATGGCTGAATTTCTGATCAAGTAGTATCCGGTAACAATTCGGGCGGCACGCGAAATGGAAACGGCGCGGGAATACAACTTCGACGGAATCGTTGGGCCTTCGCACAATTACGCGGGGCTGTCCTGGGGCAACGTCGCTTCGACAAAAAACCGGAATGCGGAGTCCAGTCCCCGAAAGGCTGCCCTGGAGGGGCTGGCCAAAATGAGGCAAGTTGCCGGGATGGGAATTGGCCAGGCGGTCTTGCCACCACTTTGCCGGCCCAATTTGCGGCTGCTTCGACAGCTGGGTTTCGCTGGTTCATCGACCGACGTGTTGAACCGTGTTGCAAAGAGCGATCCCGTGCTTTTGGCAATTGCCTGGAGTGCATCCAGCATGTGGACGGCGAACGCGGCGACAGTTTCACCTGCGTCGGATTGCAGGGACGGGCGAACGCATTTCACACCGGCGAACCTCGGGAGCCTGCTGCATCGATCGGGGGAAGTACAAAGTACGACTGCGATTCTCCGGGCGATTTTTTCCGATCGCGATCATTTCGAAGTCCATGATCCGCTGCAAGGCTCGATGGCCTTGACCGACGAAGGGGCGGCCAATCACACACGGTTGTGCGAGTCGTTTGGCAAACCGGGGATCGAGATTTTCGTTTCGGGCCGATCGGCGCTTGATCATTCAGCGTCGGCCCCGAAAAAATTCCCGGCCCGGCAGACCATCGAAGCGTCCCAGGCCGTGGCTCGTCGGCACCAACTGGATCTTGAAAAAGGAACCGTGTTTTTGCAACAGGCTCCGGATGTGATTGACGCCGGAGTCTTTCACAACGATGTGATCTCGGTGGGAAGTGGAAATTTGTTGCTTGCCCATGAACGTG
This sequence comes from Planctomycetota bacterium, assembly GCA_043768885.1. Taxonomy (GTDB): domain Bacteria; phylum Planctomycetota; class Planctomycetia; order Pirellulales; family Pirellulaceae; genus BJ22. Next base: position 15,063 of record JAYVKA010000123.1, on the reverse strand, counting down.
CGTTCCTGAACCAGGAGCAACGAATCCGCGAATTGCAGAATGTCTGGACCAGTCGATATTCGGTTCCATTGTTCGTCGAAACGATTCTCGAAAGTGAGTTGTCCGTTCAGGATGCAGTTTCGGGTTATCTTTTCAATAGCCAACTTCTTCGCCGTGATGACGGCGAAATGACTTTGCTTTGCCCAGCCGAATGCCGTGAAATGAAGTCTGCATTCGACTGCACTCAGCGGCTGGTGGCCGGTGACAATCCTGTCGATCAAGTCATCTTTTCGGACTTGCGTCAAAGCATGCGAAACGGAGGGGGCCCGGCCTGTTTGCGCTTGCGAGTCGTTTTGGACGAGGCGTCCCAAGATGCAGCACACGCCGGGGTTTTCTGGACTTCGGAGCTGGATCAGGAACTGGTGGCATGGGTCGAAGCAAATTATCGCGAATCACTGCACCCGGATGATCTTCGCGACCCACTGCTAATGGACGAAGCGTTTCGGGCAGCGGAATCGCTGGCCGATATTCTCGCCCTGCCCCGCGATTTACTGTGCGACCAGGTTTGAACTATTTCGAATCCGAAATCCGGATGAGTTCTTCCGAAGTACGAATCAGCAGGTCGTTGCCGACTGGAACCGGACTGGCGTAAACCGGCGCACCCATCTTTAGCTCGGCCATGATTTCCAGTTCGGGATCACATTGGATGACCATTCCCGCACCATCGCGATTGAAAAAATAGAGATGCCCACCCGCGAGCAATGGTGACGACGACATGTTTGCCAAAGCCCTCTTTCGATTGCGATACTCGCCGTTTTTTGTATCGAGGCAGACCAGGACACCTTCGTCGTTGGCGGAGTAGATGAATTCGCCGGAACGAACGGGGCTGGACATCGCCGGAGCAGAGCGGGCCCGCCACTGGATTGCTTCAGCCGATTGTTCGCCTTCGCCAGTGGGGCGGACTCCGACGAACTCGTTGTTGTTGTATCCCGTGCAGAAAACAACGGTTTCGCCAATTCGAATGGCCATCGGAGTCACCGAGTATCCCGGTCCATAATCGGCTCGCCAAAGTTCGGTACCGTCCTTCGGATCGTAACCGGCAACCCATTGGGCACCCGGAATCACCAGTTGCTGGCGACCGTTCAGTTCCATTACCACTGGCGTCGAATAGGCTTTGCGAAACTCGCCGTCTTTGGCGTCAATCGGTGGCCGTGATGTTTTCCAGACATCCTTTCCGGTCCTTAATTCAACTGCTGCGACAAACTGTTGGTCAGTTCCGTCGCACACAAGAATGACGTTTCCCTCAACGATAATGGGCGAACTCCCTGGCCCAACGCTGTGATCCACGACAAATTCCCGATGCCATTTTTCTTCACCAGACTTTGCGTCCAGAGACCAGGTGCCGTAATTTCCAAAATGGCAAACGACCAAACCATCGGCAATCGCGGCGGTCGGTGAGGCGTAGGAATTCATCGGGTTGATCGGTTTGGTGTCGGTTGATTTTCCAAGGACCAGATCGCGCAGAAGCTCCCCGGAATCCAGGTCGATGCAGAGTGCATGAAACTCGATGGTTGAAGCGGCAGTTTTGATTTGCGGAAAGCCGACTCCTTCCAGTTTGCGCTGGATTTCTTCGGCAGTCGCTTCCGTACTAATCGCCGACGTAACCCAGATTCGGCCATCGGCATAAACCGGCGACGACCAGCCCTTGCCTGGAAGAGGTGTTCGCCATTTGTACGATTCTTCGGTCCAGCTTATGGGTGGACTGCACGAGTCGGGTGCAGTCCCGTCACCCAAATTCCCCCGAAACTGCCGCCACGATTCGGCGACTGGAATGTTGTTCGACTTTGCAGCCGGTCCAGGCTGTTGCCCCAATGCACAAATCGACCGTGTGCTCAACCCAACGAATAGAAAACAGAGGAAACCGAACAGAAATACCTTGCGAAAAGTTGTCGCATTGCAAATTGGCAAGGAGAAAAGTGATGCTTCCATTATTGAATCCGGATTGGGCTGATGAGCATGTCTGGAGATCGTGATTTTCGAAGCTGGCGATTGTACCATCCCGGAAAAATACATGTTTGGGTGCCACCGAATTCGCAATCATTGATTCCGCCAACGAATTCCTGCACGTATACTGCTTTGCTCCGTCCAAGTGTCGTTCCTCAAGGCAATTTGCCTTTTTTTTAGAAAGCCAAGTCCATGAAAAGTCCTGTTCGGTTCGTATTGCCGTTGGTGTTGATGGCGTTTCTGTCTGCCGGTTTCGGGTTTGCCTGGCAGGAACCGGACAAGAAGGCGGACGAAACGCCGACCGCTGCCCAGAATTCGGACAAGCCGATCGATGAGCAGTTCGTTGCGATCGACAGCATGCATCATTTCATGGAGTACATTTCCCAGCCCAGCTATCTGGCACTGAAAGAAAAGCTGGCCGAAGAACCGACCGATCGGCGCGATTACCGAACGATCAAGTCGCACGCACTGATTTTGGCAGAGACGAGTGCCCTGGTTGCCCAGCGGGTGCCCACGGACCTGGACGAAGAACAAACCAAACAGTGGAAGCAGATTTCGCTGGACGTCTACAACTCAGGCAAAGTGCTGTACGGTGCCAACGGAGATTTTGCCAAGGCCAAAGAAAGTTTTGGCCTCATGATCGACAACTGCAACCACTGCCACCAGGTGTTTGACAACGGCAAACATCAGTTGGAGAAGTAGGCTGGGACTGCGGGCGAATGGCAAAAAGATGTATGGCAAAAAATGGAGAAGATGAAGATCGGAAAACTCCCAATCCAACATTTTTTACCACACATTTTTTTGCCGAAAATCCTGCTGGAGACGCCCCGTAGCACTTTCGTCGAGACGGGCAAGTTTCAGAAACGGGGTCAAAAAAGTCCCTCTTCGGCAATTTGTCGGGGACTGGCTGATTTCCCGATTGGGAAAAGGCTGTTGGTTGGCCAGGGTTTTTGTTGCGAAGAATTTTTTTTCGGGTTGGGTGTTGGAGCTGGACGATAATTCCTCAACGTGATTGTTCTGTCGGAATCGGTGGGTTTCTTTCCACCCAAATTCGCGTCCTCGAACTGTCGCGACATGGATGTTCAGGTTTCTGTCACGGATGCACTGTCAAGGTGTTTGCCTGGAGGAAATATCCATGTCCATCGACTGGATGCATTCTATTATCGTCGTCACATTTATGTCCGTGTGGGCCCTGATCGGCCAGTTTTCGGCAATTCGCCACTAGACCCCGATCGACTGCAAGACATCTGATTGATGGAATCAGCGTTCGGCGGACGCAGCCGTTATGGAACGTTCGTCCATTGCCCGAGTGACCTTGCAGTTGAGACGGCGAAGTTGCTGCGCTAAGTGGGAACAGGTTTCCCCGAGTGTCCGGCGCCCAGGATCGGCATGTATTGGTACAGCCCTGAATCCGGGTTCATAATGCTCCCGACGAAAATGCCAAAATCTGGTATCTTCGAAGGCTATGAATGATGATCCCGAATTGTTCAGGGGGACGGTCGATTCGATTGACCGTCCGAGACTGGCTGACATGTCCGATCCCGGCGCTGATGCGGTGCGACCAACCCGCCCTGGTTCGATTGTGCGCAGATTGCGTTGGCCGTTGCCGTTGTTTTTGTTGACTTGCCTTTCCACTTTTTGGGTTGGCACAGCCAGCTGGCAGCCGCTTCGCGCTCTGACCTTTGCCACATCGACTGGCTCGCTATACTTGCGTCAAATGGTCCTGGAGAACTGGGACCAGGGACTGACGTACATGCTGTGCGTCGTGGGGATTTTGTTTCTCCACGAAATGGGACATTACATCGGCACGATTATCTATCGGGTGCCGGCTTCGTTGCCGTTCTTCCTTCCGTTCCCGTTCAATCCGATCGGAACGATGGGTGCCGTAATTGCGATGCAGGGCGACACGGCAGATCGCAAACAGATTTTTGACATCGGGATTGCTGGTCCGTTGGCGGGGCTGGTTTTGGCGATCCCGATTACTGTTATTGGTGTCGCCAACCTGGACTTAAGTCCCGCGCCGGCTGGCGAGTTGGGCTTGCAATGTCCTTTGTTGATGCAATGGCTGATTCGCTGGTTCGAGATTCCCGGATATCAAGGCCAGGCGATTTGGCTTTCGCAACTGAATCCGTACTTTACGGCAGCGTGGGCGGGATTGTTAATCACCGGATTGAACATGATGCCAGTTGGCCAGCTGGATGGTGGGCATGTAACGTACACATTGTTTGGGAAGGCAGCCCATCGGATTGCCGACGGAGTAGTGATTTTGGCGGTGGCGTTTATGGTTTACTCGCAGTCCTATGTGTTCATCGCGATGGTGGTTCTGTTGCTGCTGATCGGCACCGAGCATCCGCCGACGCGGGACGATCGGGTCCCTTTGGGGGCTTTTCGCTGGGTCTTGGGAGTGATGTCGTTAATCATTCCAGTGTTGTGTTTTCCCCCCCTGATTTTCGACTTTCGGGTTTAGGCAAACTGTTTCGCCAGCCGATTGCACGATTTTTTCTTGTTCAATCGCACTTACAGGTTGCGAAGTGGAAACGCTCTGACCAGAATTGACGCGGCAGCTGGACAGACCCAAGTCTGAAAACCAGTTTTCCCAACTTTCGCCAAGTCAAGTTCCCTGCTCAAACCAGAATCTGGACATCGTGATGACTCGACCTGTGACTTTGTTTACTGGCCAATGGGCCGACCTTCCGCTGACCGTGATGGCGGCCAAGGCCCGCGACTTTGGATATGACGGCCTGGAACTGGCATGCTGGGGTGACCATTTCGAGGTTTCCCGTGCACTTAAAGAACCGAAATACTGTGCCGGGATTCGAAAGACTTTGGCGAAAAACAAACTTCAATGTCATGCGATCAGCACACACCTGGTCGGTCAGGCCGTATGCGATGTGATCGATGAACGGCACAAGGCGATTTTGCCACCGCATGTTTGGGGCGATGGGAAAGCAAAAGGGGTCAGCACCCGTGCCGCCCAGGAAGTCATGGATACGGCGCGGGCTGCAAAGAAATTTGGAGTCGAAATTGTTAACGGTTTCACAGGCTCGTCGATCTGGCATTTGCTGTATGGTTTTCCGCCGGTTCCCGAATCGATGATCGAGGCAGGTTTCCGCCAGTTTGCTGACCGTTGGAACCCAATCCTGGATGTTTTTGCAGAATGCGGAGTGAAGTTTGCACTGGAAGTGCATCCGACTGAAATCGCGTTTGACGTCGTCACTGCCCAGCGATGTTTGGACGCGATTGGTCGTCGGCCGGAGTTTGGTTTCAATTTTGATCCCAGCCATTTGATTTGGCAGGGGATTGATCCGGTGGAATTCATTCGCGCGTTTCCTGACCGGATTTATCACTGCCACATCAAGGACGCGATTCGCACGCTGAATGGACAGAGTGGAATCTTGTCGAGCCATTTGAGCTTTGGGAATCCGAAGCGGGGTTGGGATTTCCGCTCGCCGGGTCGGGGCGAAGTCAATTTTGAAGAGATTGTCCGCGCCCTGAATCAAATCGGTTATGCTGGTCCGTTGTCGATTGAATGGGAAGACTGCGGGATGGATCGTGAGTTTGGGGCACGCGAAGCTTGTGCATTTACCAGACGATTGCAGTTTCGGCCCAGCAACGTTCAATTCGACGCTGCATTTGAAAAGTCCTGATGTTCAGGGTGTGGTTCATTGATCAGTATGACTGACCAGGTAAAGCTGAGGCGAGACAAGAGCGTTGGCACCATTGTCCTGGACCATCCGGCGCGGTTGAACGCGCTGACGCCCGGCATGATCGGCTCGATTGCCCAGGGTTTGGACGATTTTCAGGGCGAGGGTCGCGTTCGCACTGTGATCCTGACGGGAACCGGCAGTTCGTTTTGTTCCGGAACAGATTTGAATACGTTGTCGGGGAAAATCCCCGAGGACTTTATCCCGGAAGATGATCAGGACGATGTCGTCGATTTTCAGGCGTTACTGGAGAGCATGTTGCGATATCCGAAGCCGTTGATTGCAGCGGTGACCGGATGGACTGTCGGGACAGGGCTCGCGTTGATGTTGGCCTGTGACATGACCATCGCCGCCGAAAATTCACGGTTCTGGGTTGCGGAGCCGCATCGGGGTTTAAGTCCCGGATTGACCGCGCCGTTGTTAATCTGGCGGATTGGAGCGGCTCGAAGTGCAGCGATGTTGTACGGTACAGAACCGATCGATGCGGCAAGGGCTTTTACTTTCGGACTGATTAACGAAGTTCAACCGGAACAGCTGGTCTGGGCGCGGGCGAGTGAAATCGCCGCCCAAATCAGTGAGGGGGCGGCCGAGTCCCATCAGCTGACCCGAAAAATGATGTATGAAACCGTTGCGGAGAATGTTTTCACTCAGCTCAGTATCGGCGCGGCCCACACCGCGACGGCTCGCACGACGCAAACGGCCCATGAGCGTATTCAGAAATTCCTGTCGCGGCATGCCGACCGGCAGGATGATGCCGCAGGTTGATTACTTCCTTCGTTCGTTTGGCCTGTGGCGACAAACAAAAATCTACTTCCAGGACTCCGATGAATTTGTTTGATGGAATGAAGTTGGTGTTTTGCGTCGTGATATCGACGGCGTTCGCAACCAGCTCGCTGGCCTTGCCGGGAGAAGCGAAAGTTGCCGAACAGTCTGGCGGGATGTCCCGTGATGAAGCCGATACCCTGCTGAAAGAAATCTGGCAGGCGAAAAAGGATTCGGTTTCGGAAGTGCTTTCCGCTGAGTTGGAAAACAAAAAGATTATCGTTGGTGACCACGAGCTGAAGATTTTGGAAAAGACCTTTGGTGACGAGCCTGAGGGTGGTCACAGTCTTTGGATTTCCATGCATGGCGGCGGAGGCGCTCCTGCACGCGTCAATGACCAACAATGGAACAACCAGATTCGATTGTATCAGCCGGAAGAAGGAATCTACGTTGCTCCACGGGCTCCCACTGACACCTGGAATCTGTGGCACGAAGGGCACATCGATCCGTTGTTTGAACGGATGATCGCGGCCTATGTGATCACTCGCGGAGTAAATCCGGACCGAGTTTATCTGATGGGCTATTCGGCTGGAGGCGATGGTGTTTATCAATTGGGTCCGAGAATGGCGGACACGTTCGCGGCTGCTTCGATGATGGCTGGGCATCCGAACGAATCGCTGCCGGACGGTCTGAGGAATTTGCCGTTTGCACTTTACGTAGGTGGAAAAGACGCGGCGTATGATCGAAACAAGAAAGCACCGGAGTGGGGCAAGTTGTTGGACGACCTTCAGGAAAAAGACCCGGACGGCTACGTTCATCGCCTGACGGTTTACCCGGAGAAGGGACACTGGATGGATGGCGAGGACAAGGATTCACTGCCGTGGATGGCTGGTTTCATTCGCAATGCATGGCCTAAGAAAATTGTTTGGAGGCAAGACGACGTAACGCACAAGCGATTCTATTGGCTCGGAGTAGCCGCCGACACAGCCAGAGCCGGCCAGGAAATTTTGGCGGAGGTCTCTGGCCAGAAGATCAGCCTCACGAGCGAAGACTTCGCAGGGTTCAATCTTTATTTGAATGATGAGCTGGTGGATTTGGACCGGCCACTGACCGTTGTAATCAACGGCGATGAAGTATTCAGAGGCAAGCTGATTCGAAGCCGCGAGGCCGTTGAACGAAGCCTGGACGAACGGCTGGATGTTCGCATGGCGGCGACTGCCATACTCGGCGTCGAATGCTCGGTCTCAGGCAAGTAGCAAAAATCCGGGTCGACGTCACCTTCCGTCCCGCAGGTTATTGATTCGGTGGTTCCGGAAATTTCGGCTGACTCGCCCCGTGTGGATTTTTGGATACGTGGTAGTTGTGACATGTCGTGCAACCGGCTGGTGCCGCGTTCGGTCGATGGCACGAAGTGCAGTCCTGCAGCTTGACAGGTTTCAACCCGCAGCCGGTGAATTGTGATTCTGGATTCAATGCGTCTGGCTTTTTCCAGCTGGCCATTCGAAACGGCGAAACGCCTTTCTGTCCTGATTCAATTTCCGATATCTGATGACAGGACTCACAACTTCTAATCAGCAAATGTGGGGCATGGTCAAATCGCGTGAATTCGCGGGGGCGTTCAACGGTAAGAGGTGACCGCCATGCAATTTGTGGTCCATTCGTGGGTGGGCTCATCCGATGGCACTGAGCGCATTGACCAGTCGAGTTGTCCGAAGCAAACGCTTTTGCAAATTGCGATATGCCTTCACGGTTCGAAACACCGAAACTCGAAGGGCCAATCCATTCCAGCATCAATCGAATCGTTCTGTCAGCATGACCATTTGGAACCCACGAGATGATCATTAAATTGTCATCCCGCTTCCAGCCAGAATGCCCCGGCATGGATTGGGGCCGCGACGACGAAAAAAAAGAACTGTCCGCTGGCAATTGGTCAGACCGGTTTGCGATCTGCTTGGGTGACGCGTTCCCGAAGGAGCGACTTTCTGCCAGGTTTCCGGACAGCTCTGTATCGGAGGAAAGTTTTGGTACGGCCGGAACCTGTTCGGTAACGGTGGGCCTGCGAAACTCGCTGGAGTTCAATGGGTTCGGGGAAAGCAATTCGCCAGCCATGTTTGCTGCCGGCGTTTTGTTCGCTGCTTGTTGTAAAGTATCGGACCGACCAGGAGCCAAACTGGATTGCCCTTCTGGAGATGCCTGTTGCACCACAACTCCGGTTGATGCAGCCTGGGAATTTCCGACCAAGGAGTCTGTTTGTCCGGGTTGGGCAAGCTCTGTCGCTGTGACATTTTTCTGAAGCAGTTTCCCAATCGGATTCTCCGCCAACAACTCGCCGTCATGGGGTTTTCGCCGCATCAAAGGACTGGGGCCTTGCGTCGGCAGATTGATTTCAGACTGAAGAGAACCATTGGTGGCCGATGTGTCGTTTTGCAAAGCGAGCATTGGCATCCAGCCTCGAATTGCATCTTTCAACATGTCATCGTCAAGTTCCAAAAATACTTCTGTGATAGTTGAACTTGAATTTGCAGATTTGTTTTTGGTCACGCGATTCAAACGGCCATAAATCGCAGACTTTCCGGAAACCGAGATTTCGAGAAACAACCTTTCGTACCCCGCCGCCAGTTTTCCTGCCAACTGCAAATCTTCTTTTCGGCGTGGATCGATGTCCGAAAACTGAAACATGTCAGGAAGTTTGTTGACGATTTGTTGAAGTTCCGGGTCGGCGGACAACAACAAACGGGTCAACGGTGGCATGCGGCCGTCGAAATCGCCTGTTGCATTCGCGGGCCAATGCTTTAGAACCAAACCCGCCCCCTGCATTGCCTCTACATCCATGACCGGAAGCGATACGAGTTCGATGCCACGCGATTGACTGTTCACAAGCGGAGGATTATGGCAGCTTGCACAGGCCTGTTCATAACTCGTTGTCACCCGATTGCGGGCAGACGGATCGGCTGGATGACAGGACTTGCATTCGAACGTCCGATTGGCTCCCGAAAAGTGGCGAGTGCCATGCGAGAAGTGATCGAAGTTCAGGGCCGCGCCGGCGCTGTTCGCTGCGATCGCAAAACCCGGATGGTCCAGATCGAACCGGTGCATGGTCGAAGTGTGGCAAACCTGGCATTGCTTGTCAGTCATTGCCGCGAGATTGAACTGTTTGCCGTGATGTTCCCGGTGACAAACGCTGCAGGCAATTTCCGTCGCAGGGCTTGTCTGAATCGCTGCTACCTGAATGGTCTTCCCGTCTGCAAATTTCGCTAACGACCGTTGTGTGATCATGGCCAGGTCATTCGTTGGCATGCCGTGGGGATTCATCGGGTGATCAGACTTCAGCGATTCCTGGTGGCACTTCAGACACAGGTCGGATTGGCATTGCGGGTTTCCCGGTGCGCGATCGCCGGTCAAAGATCCGGCCAGCCATTGTGCAACGGTCTGTTCCCCGGACTCGTGGCAAGCCTGACATCGTTCGGCTTGCAAACCGCCTAGAATCTGGGCATGGCTGTTGGTCAGTGGACCGGGTGCCAGAAAATCCGATCGAAGCGGGCTGTTCAGGACGATCGCCAATGAGCCGATCGTGAACGCCAAAACCGCCAGGCAAATCGTCTTTCGAAGATGCCGGACCGAATGAGCCTGAATCACAAGTGCCGGACCGTCCGCCGAAACGCCGACGGGTCGGGACTCTGGCTGGTCCGGCCGGTGATAAGGACCGGAGCAAGGTGCACCAACAACGTTCGCGCCCAACTTGTTTTGAGTTGGATCGGAAGGAATGCTCATGGGCCACCTCCCGAAAATGCGTAAACCATTACGGTATGTAGCGTTCCGATGATCAACAAATTGCCGGTCAGAGTCAGGTGAATCACAAGCCACCATTTCAACCGGCCTTGCATCGCGCGGTGATAATCCAAATCGTCTTTCTCGCGGACGATTTGCATCAGGTCGCGGCTGGTCGTCCGTTCCTCTTCCGTCAGATACCGGTCCAGCGATCGAATTCCGGCAAGAACTTTGCGGCATCCCCTGGCTGACGGAGCGACGACAAAAGCAACCGGCCTGGGCAATTGCATAAATGCTGCAACATGATTGACGTAATATCGCGCGAGTGTCGTTCCAGGGCACGCCGCCACAATCTGGTTGGCGCGAATCGCCAGCTCATGCCGAAACGCCGGAATCTGCTCGTAAACCACTTGGCGCGGAATGTTGGCAAGTTTGCGTGGGATCAACCGTGTCGCAATCAGTCCGTAGATGCCACTGAAACCGGTCAACAAAAAACTTGTCGCGAGAAGCCGCTCAAACATCCCGTTCGGAACTTGCCAGGATAGGTGAGTCCCGAAAATGACCATTGCGGCAATGCCAGTCCAGGCGTGCAGCTGCATCCAGCCGGACGCCGACCCGAACCATGACACGGATGGGAAAAACTTTCTGACCCGGAAAGCAGCCAGAAAAATCACGGACGCTGCAAGAACATGTCCCGACAACCATGCGGAATGAAGCAGGTTGCTGTCCATCCAGTGGCATGCAACGACCAACAGGCTCACTGCAGCAATCGTCCAGCCCGCAAACATCAATCGGCGTCGCGGAATTGCGGCGCGGCTAATGGATCGGCCTTGCATGGCGAAGATTCGTGTCATCCCTGAATCCACTCCGTCAAAGGCGAAGGAGTGGATAAATCGATGCGAACCAGTGCGTCATGCGGGCACGCTCGCTGGCAGGCCGGGCCACCGGACGAGCCGATGCACAAATCGCACTTGGTCGCTTGCAGGACCGGAAGCCTGGTCTCGGTATCGACCACCGGTTTGCCGTCGGGATCAGTCCGTGCGACCATTTGGATATTCGAGTAGGGGCAGCTGTTGGCGCAGGTACCGCATCCGATGCAGGTCGAGTCGTTGATGGTGACGGTTCCCGATTCCGCCTCGCGCGAGATGGCTCCGGTCGGACACCCGATCATGCAAACCGGATCGGCGCAGTGCATACAGGCATGAGTGAACATCCAGTTCTCGTGAACCGTTCCGTCTCGCAGAAACCGGGGCGTGCCTCCGTGCGTCGAGCTGCACGCGCGGACGCAATCGTCACAGCGGGTGCAGCGATTCAGATCGATCACCATCGCCTGGGTGCCGTTCATTAACCGCTGCTGGACGATGGTTTCCATCAACGAAACCGGTACTGACGTTTCTCGTGAAGCCAATCGGCGGGTTCCAGGCCTTTTCTCTCCAGCCCCTGATTCTGCCGGCAATTGAGCCGGAAGTTCGTTCGGTTTCAGGTGGGGAAGGATTTTCGTTTCAACGATGGAAGCTGGAATACGAAGAATGTCAACGTAACCGGTTGCACGTAACGTCATTTGCCACGGACGCTGTTGGCCGGTGGAAAAATTGTGGGCCAGTTCGCGCAGACCGAAAACACTTCCACGGCCAATGTATTCGATCGTCTGTTCGCCGCTCCCCCGCACGCGGGTTACCCGGGCAAAGCCGTTTCGAACGAGGATTAGCCCATCACAGTATTCGCCCTGCCTTGCAATCAGGGGCTCAGCCAAGATTCGTTCGGCAAAATCCGACTCGGCCGTCGACTTCCAGGCATGGGTCCACATCATCGAGCCAAACGATTCGAACTCGACATCTGCCGCGATTTCGTCAATCTGTTCAGCCGTCAGGTTTCGCAACAACGGAGTCTCCCGAAGATGCGTTTGCAGGCTGCGTTCGCGATACAAATGGTTGATATGCTCCCGAATGGCCGCATCGCGCTGCATCAGGTCACGCAGTCCCTGCCAGCGTATTTCGAGCAGTGTTGTGTTGGAAGTCGCGATGACAGAAACGCTGCGCGGCGAACGGTTAATCGCTGCGAGTTCGCCAAAAATCTCACCTTGTTTCAGCCTGCCGGTCTCGCCTTTGGCCAGGATCACCGAAACGTCCTGAAAAAACATTCGCGGACCGAGCGTTGTTTTTCGGGTCGAAACCAGGTCGGCTGAATTCTTCGGTCGAATACCGTCCTCCTGCTTCAGCAGGTTAAGCAGATTTCCAATTCGCGCGATCAGCCCCCCCTGCCCTTTCTTGGCCGAACTCTGAGCGGGACCCATTGGCGACTCGCCCTGAATGACCGATAGTTCACCATCGAGAATCAGAAACGCACTGTTGCCATAATCGCCTTGTCGAAAGACGACATCGCCCGGCTCGAGTTCGACGATGCGGCAATCGTTGGCAAGGATTCCTTTCAGCGAGACCCGTGCCGGAAACACCGACGGGTCCATGGAACGAAACGGCTCCACTTGCAGCAATCGGTCCACCTTTGCAGCGGACATTTCCCGGCAAAACGGATCGCTCCAGCGTTGGGGGCGTTCGATACTGGTCTTGGTTTCGGCCACAGATTTCCGGTACAGCCTTTTTAAATCGGATCAGTTTTTGTAATCGGCCGGTAATGGCAGCATGGGGTCGATTGCTGACATCGTGCTGCCATCGCGACTCGCTGCAAACTCCAGCCCGGCAACGGCGATGGAATCGGCAATCGATTGAAGTTGCTGGCCGTTTTCGGTGCGGAGTTCGGCCCGGGAAAAGGCTTCCAGAACCTGTTGGATCAGTGGGTCGTTCAATTCCCCTTGAATTTCAAGCAATCGCAACGCGACTTTGACGGCCCGGCCTGCAACCGTTTTTCCGTACGCGGAGTTGCTGGTTGCCCGCGCCGTCGCACTGGTGCTGTATTCCAAATCAGCCAACAACCCGGTGACGTACATTACCCGCAATCGTTCTTGGGTCGATTTTTCGTTTCGAAGTCCGTCGGTCCGAACGAAGTTGTGTCGGACCACTCCTTGCGACCAGGCGACCAATTCAAAATTCGCTGTTCCCGCCGTGTGTCCGCCCACATTGACCAATTCTTCTTGTGGCACCGTGTGGCAGTTCAGGCAGCTGCTTGCGATCGCATACAGGTTCTGCGTGTTTCGCATGCCGAAGGCCGTGCTGTTGTTCAATCGTTCGGTGCGATGGTTGGGACTTTCCGAATCCCGCTTCACTCCCGGCCCACCGTAGTCGTTGTGTGTCGCCAGCCAGTCGCGGGCCGCGCCGTGACAGGACTCGCAGGAGATTCCGGAGACCGCCTTGTTGTTCCCGTCCGGCTGGGTTTGCATCGTGAAATGACAATGGATGCAAAGGTCATTTCGTTTGACGCTCAACAGACCAAGTTTTTGGGTGATCTCACGGGCCTTGGGGTTCCGGGAAAGCAGTTCAAAAGTTTGCGAGTGAGGAGTCTTTCGCCATGTCGCCACTTCGCTCCCATGGCATTTGGAACAAGCCTCAACACCCAGGACTCGGCCAGGATCGCAGCGCATTTCCTGGGCATATGTTGATTGAATGTTGAAGGCAAAAATTGCAACGATCAGCACCAACAGGTGTTTGAAAATCGCAGTGGCCAAAACCGATACCGGTCTCGGCAGAAAGAAGATCCGCGGCATCGTTACGCCTCCACTTCGACAGGACCATCGGGCTGGGCGATGCAAGCGAGACAGTATCCCGGATCGACTTCGGCCGACGGCTGTTCGGGATACCGTATCTTGCCTTGCAACAGTCGAATCGAACAGCTTCCGCAGCTTCCCGCGCGGCAGCCCGATGCAATTTCCACCGAGATGCTTTCGGCCAGTTCGAGAATCGATTTTTCCTGGTCCGTACACTCGGCCAATCGCTCCGAGGTGCGAAAGATTACCGGTACTGGCCGGGACGAGCTTTTGGGTTTTGAGTCGGTAGCGGAAACCGGATTTTTTTGAATGGATGCCGGACCAAATGCTTCTTTGCGAATTCTCTCATCGGGTACACCCCAGTCGAGCAGTCCCTCATACAGCGAACTCATGAACCCGGCCGGACCGCACAAATAGAACTGAAATTTGCGATCCGGCAACATTTTCCGGACCGTTTCAATCGTGATTCGGCCCTGCATCTGATAGTCTTTGCCCGAACGATCTGTTGTCAACGGCGCGGAATAGAAGTTGACGATGGTCAACGGCCGATGATGCGAGGCAACATCAGCCAGTTCCTTTTTGAAAATGTGATCGGCACTGTTTCGGTTCCCATACAACAGCACGATCTGCCGCGGGGACTTGGCGTCAGCCAGTCGCGAAATCATGCTCATCAGGGGAGTGATGCCGACTCCACCAGCCAGCAAAACCAGCGTCGCATCGGTCATTTCGTCCAGGAAAAAGTCACCGGCTGGCGATTTGACTTCGATTCTGTCGCCGACAATCAACTCTGAATTGATCCAGCGACTGGCCGAGGCCGGTTTTCGATTCTTTTCATCGCCAGCCACTTCCTTGATCGTTAACTGGTACCCGTTCTGTTCAATCGGTCCGGAGATACTGTAGCAGCGCACGACTGGTTTTTTTTCTGTATTTGTTCGCAATCGAATTGTGAGAAACTGGCCCGGAAGAAATGCGGCCACCGGTTTTCCATCAACCGGTTCCAGCCAGATTTGGCTCGCCAGTTTCGTCTGCCTCTTCACAGAACGAACCCGAAACTTCCGCCAGCCCTGCCATCCGATGGCCACAGACGTTTTCGATTGGTCAGAACTTCGTTGCCGGACCCCGGATTCTTTTCGGTCCAGTTCAACCCGCATGTCGGCTTGCCACTGACGAAATTGCCGTCGGACAAAG
>JAYVKA010000122.1:0-5921 GCA_043768885.1 Planctomycetota bacterium | reverse complement strand
CCTGGGCGAACTGGCCGATGACATGTGCTTTATCCATTCGCTGACCGGCAAAACGAATACGCACGGTCCCGGCGAGAATTTCATGTCGACCGGATTTACGCTGGACGGTTTCCCCAGCATGGGCGGTTGGGTTTCGTACGCATTGGGAAGCGAAAACGATAACCTTCCCGCGTTTGTCGCGATTCCGGATCCGCGCGGCAGACCGCAATCGAGCGTCAATAACTGGGGGCCCGGTTTTCTGCCCGCCGTTTTTCAGGGAACGGAGTTTTCGGCTGGGGCTCCGGTCAGCAACCTTGCCCGCCCCACAGGAATCCCGGCGGAACGTGACCTTGCCACCCGTGAATACCTGAAGCGGTTGAACGAAGGGCACCTGGCCCGATTTCCAGGTGACACGGAATTGTCGGCGCGAATCGCAAGTTACGAATTGGCGGCGCGAATGCAGTTAAGCGTTCCCGAGATTGGCGATCTGTCTACCGAGCCGGAACACGTCCTGAAAATGTATGGTGCGGACGATTCGGAAAACAAATTGAAGGCGGCGTTCGCGAAAAACTGCATCCTTGCGAGGCGATTGGTCGAAAATGGGGTTCGGTTCGTTCAACTGTTCAACGGTGCCTATCAAACCGGAGGCGAAGGGACCAGCAACTGGGACGGGCACAAGGCACTGGAGGAACAGTACGCAGTACATGGCCCGATTCTGGACCAACCTGCCGCTGCCCTCCTGTCCGATTTGAAACAGCGGGGATTGCTCGATGAAACGTTGGTCGTCTGGTGTACCGAGTTCGGCCGTATGCCGACATTTCAGGAAGGTGCCAGCGGACGGGACCACAACCCGGCCGGGTTCACCGCCTGGATGGCCGGTGCCGGGGTCAAAAAAGGCTTTTCATACGGGGCCACTGACGAATTTGGATACAAGGCTGTCGAAAACCCGGCGACCGTTTATGATTTTCATGCAACGATTCTGCATTTGCTGGGGCTGGACCATCGCCGGTTAAGCTTTTACCACAACGGAATCGAACGACGATTGACTGACGTACATGGCAACGTCATCGGGGATGTGCTGGTTCAACCAAATACAGATTTACTGGACGGGTAACGAAATGAAAAAAGCGACCAACGAAAATTCTGGCAGTGATCGACGCAGAGGGGCGACGTACCGGATCAGTCCCGACGAAATTCGACAGTACAGCGAGCAGGGTTACCTGATCCTGAACGGATTCTTGACGGAAGAAGAAATGGCTTTCCTCGATCCCTGGTTCGACCATTTTGTTCAGGGGAAAGAGCCGAACATGGGGCGGGATTTTTGCGACATGAGTCAGCCTTACGGCACGCCGATCGAGCAATTTCGGCTTGTCAATGCGATGCTCCCCAGCAAATATCGCCCGGAGTTGGTGAACAACATGTATCACCAGATCGCGCAAAACGTGGCAGATCAATTGTACGAAGGTGCTGCCGTGATGGATTACGAACAGTTTCTCGCCAAGAAACCGGCCCAACAAGCAGCCGAATTCGCCATGCATCAGGACCTTGGTTACTGGCCCAAAACGCACAACACGTGGACCGCAACGTTTTCGCTGGCTCTGAGCGATTCGGGGCTGGAAAACGGTTGTCTGCAAGTTTGCCCGGGGACGAATAAGGAACCGGAATTGCGCAACCACAAACCGAAGGATTTCGGCGGAGAAGGCAAGGGCGAGCAGGTGAATCGGGACGAGTCCCACACGCTGGTGATCGAGACCAAAGCAACGGATGAGATTGTCTACCTGCCGGTCAAACGGGGAAGCGTCACCATTCACGACGAGCGAATCGTTCATGGCTCCGGCGGAAACACTTCCAGCGAATGGCGAAAGACCTACGTCATGGCGTTTCGCGATGAAGAAACTGTCAAGCTTGAACGGGCGATGGGATTCACTCACTCGCACAACGACCAGGTGAACTGGGCCGAGATCATTCATTGATTGGTGCAGAATCCTGGAAATCACGAATCCAGGCCCGGAATCTGCATGATGCTGTTATCAATCAACCCCCGGGCCACTGATGCTGACGCTGTTTGTCGGATATCGGCCAGGTCTGGTTGGCTGACAATTCCCCCAAAGGATCGTTCTTTCGCCGTATTCCAGTTTCGGGCGATTTCGTCCACTCACAGACTCGGATCCGGCTGAATTGCCGGTTTTCGCACTACGCACAGTGCGATGTGCGAATGAGCATGCGGGCGTTTCGTTCGGGCGGCGACTGTTGTTACAAATTCATTCCAGGCTGGAGATACAAAATGCAAAGGTCTTGTTGGTCATTTTTGATGGTAGTTGCCGGGCTGGTTACATCCTTGGTTTTGGCGATGGGTTCTCAGGATTTCCCAACAACGGGCACCGCAACGGCCTGGCAAGACGGGAAACAACAGCTGGAAACCGGTCCCCAGGAAAACGAAAAGCCGAAGACATTGCCGATGAATCAGGATTCGATTGGCCGACGCGATTATATGCGGGTCAAGCTGATGTTTACCCAGAACATCATCGAAGGTCTGACGATGAAAAATTTTGAAACAATCCGGCAGGCCGGCGAGGAGATTCGCACGGTTACTGAGGGTGCTGCGTGGAATGCTGTGGACTCCGACGAATACCGTTTTCAGAGTCGCGAATTCCAGCGCTCGGTGGAAAGCCTGATCAAAGCGGCGGAAACTGGCAACATCGAAGCGACCACGCTGCGGTTCTTTGGCATGACAACCAAATGTGTCGATTGCCACGAGCACCTGCGGATGCGTGCCGATTTTTGAGAATGGCCATCCGGCTAGAGTAATTTGTTTAACCGTCAGCCGAAGGCGTACGCGTAGTGCTCAATCGTACGCCTTCGGCTGACGGTTAAACGATACATCATCAACGCAAAGTAACATGCCGTTGCCTACACAGGCGATTTCCGGAAACCCAGGTCATTTGGAAGACTCAATCGAGCTGGCAACCCGGAAGAATGTCGGACATCTTGGCGATGCCATCGACAATTTTCTGGAAAACTTCGTCCATCGTTCCAATGCCGTCGATGATCAACAGTTTTCCCCGGGCACTGTACCAGTCCAAAATGGGGGCTGTCAGTTTGTCGTAAAGGTCCAACCGATGCTTCATCTCTTCGGGCCGGTCTTCGGGGCGGGGATTTTCCATTTCCTCAAACCGGTTGTAGACGCGTCTCATCAGTTCCTTGCGGTCCACTTTCAATTCGATCACAGCATCAACGCCGCGTTTGCTTTCAGCGCAGATTTGTTCCAGTGCCTCGGCCTGGGGAATCGTCCGGGGAAATCCGTCCAGCAGGAACCCTTTGCGGCAGTCGGGAGCCAGAATCCGCTCACGAACGACCTGGACCATCATTTCGTCACTGACCAACCCGCCACGATCCATGATCGGGCCAACATTCTTGCCCAACTCCGAACCTTCGGCTTTGGCCTTGCGCAAAATTACGCCGGTAGAAAGATGAGGGATGCAATAGTACTTGCAAAGGAGTTTCCCCTGGGTCCCTTTTCCTGCGCCCGGTGGACCGACAAACACGAGAAGTTTCGACGAAGCCACAGCGCGTTTCCAGGATTTGGTTACCAGATTTCCATATTGCCAACTGGCCCTATTCCAGCAGGCCAGTGTAATTTCGCATCACGAGGTGACTGTCGATTTTCTGAACCAGGTCAAAAGCAACGCTGACGGCAATCAACAGACCCGTACCACCATAAAAACTGGCAACCGTGTAATCAACCCCCATCCACGCCGAAATAACCGTAGGGACGACTGCAACCAGTGCCAAAAATCCTGCACCAACATAGGTGATTCGCTCAATCACGCTTTCCAGATAATCAGCTGTCCGGCGGCCCGGGCGATATCCCGGAATAAATGTTCCGCTGTCCTTGAAATTCTGCGAGATCTCAACGGGGTTAAACGTGATCGCAGTCCAGAAATAACAGAAGAAGAAAATCATCGCGATATACAGCATGTTGTAAATCAGCGAAGCCGGGTTTTGGAAAACCTGCGAAATGTTGCCGACTGTATTTCCAAACCACGTTCCGGCAAAGCTGCCAGCCATCCAGTTCATGAAAATTGGCGGGATCATCAACAAGCTACTGGCGAAAATGATCGGCATAACACCAGCCTGATTGATTCGCAGCGGCATGTACTGCCGTGTACCGCCATAAACTCGTCGGCCGCGCACGTGCTTGGCACTTTGCGTCGGAATCCTTCGTTGGGCCAGAGTGATCAAAACCACCCCAACGACAACGCCAATAAACAGGGCCGCGAGCAACAGGAGTTTTTCAATTCCGACTCCGTTTGCACCAGTCAGCTCGAACTTAAAATCCTTCAGCAGTTTGAACAAAGCGCCCGGCATGACCGCAACAATACCGGCCATAATCATCAAACTGATGCCATTGCCGATCCCGTATTCGTCAATCTGTTCGCCCAGCCACATCAGAAAGATACTGCCCGTGGTCATGATCAGAATGGAAACAAATTGCCAGCCCCACGTTAACTGTCCCGTGGCCAGGTTTTCAAAATCGCCGGCAGTCAGGTTTTGGGCACCCGTTCCCGAAGGGTCATTCATTACAAAGAACCACAGGAAACCGGCACTTTGGATCAGACACAAAACGACGGTTAGATAGCGTGTGTATTCGTTAAGTTTTTTCCGTCCCGCTTCGCCTTCCTTCCGCAGCTCTTCCAGCGGTTTGTAAACGGTACCGAGCAGCTGGAGAATAATCGAAGCTGAAATATAAGGCATGATCCCGAGGCCGAAGATAGTAACCTGGCTGAGGTTGCTTCCGCTGAACACGGAAACTTTGGCCAACAAATCGCCGAAACCGCCGGATGATCCGGAAGCAAAATCGTTTACCGCCTGATGGTCGATAATCGGCAAGGGAATTTGCGATCCGATGCGGTATACGGCCAACAGGAACAATGTCAGGAAAATCTTGCGTCGCAATTCCGGAATGGTAAATATGACGCGCAGCTTGTCAAACATCTCGCATGTCCAGTTTCAACTAGTTCCCAACAATCGGAATCATGATCAGTCAATCATCATCCCCAAGTTTCGCCGACTGCCGGATTGGCGGCAATACCAGCTGGCCAACCAGGCCAAATTCTTCCGTCTCACTGGCGTAGGCCGTAACAAAGGGCACAAGGCCCTGCCGGAACTCACAAATGCGGTTTTCGGCCTTCACCGTTCACCGGGTTTTCGTATTCCAACACATTGGATTGAACCCGGCGTTACGACAGAGTCAGCTTTTGTTCGGTCCGACCTACCCAAAATTTCAACTTCAATTCTGCTTCAAACAATTAACGCCAGTCAGGGACGAATATCCAATGACTGGCGTTTCAATCGCAGTTACAGGAGTGGCCTGCACTTCCCAGGGCCGGATCAGCCCTGTTTTTTGTCTTTGTTCTTCGACCGCATTTTGTTTTTTACAACAGGAGCGGCTTCTGGTATTTCGACGATCGTTCCGCCAGCCTTTGCGATTTTTTCACGGGCCGAAGCCGAAAACCGGTGAGCCGATATGGTCAGCTTTTTGGTCAACTCGCCGTCACCCAGTACCTTCAAAACATCGTAGGGATATTTTGCCAGGTCGTTGGCCCGCAGAGTTTCCGGCGTGACTTCATCGCCCGCTTCGAACATTTCTTCCAAATCGCGCAGGTTTACTTCACCAATTCGCTTGGCAAACTTGTTGTTAAATCCGCGCTTGCCGATCCGGCGAAACAGCGGCATTTGACCGCCCATAAAGACCATGCTCTCGGGCGAACCGCTCATGGCAAATTGGCCCTTGTGACCTTTGCCCGCAGTTTTGCCCTGACCAGAGCCAATGCCCCGACCCAGTCGCTTGGTGTTCTTGTATTTTTCGATGCCCTGATGGACGTCGTTTATGTTCATATTTCAACTCCCCGCAAACGGGCAACATCTTCTTTGGTTCGCAA
>JAYVKA010000121.1:0-41474 GCA_043768885.1 Planctomycetota bacterium | reverse complement strand
TGTCATTTCGTCGCCGACCGAAATAATTTCTGCGAGGCAATGATCCATGTCATCCCTGGACGGAGTGGTTCTGATTCTGTTGAAATGCCTTTTGTACGTAATGCCGAAGCTCTGCAACCAGGAAAATGGAACCCGTCACACAAATGGCATGGTCGGGCCGGCACCCTGCCGCAATCTGCATCCACGCCTGAACGGGATCCATCTCAATATCGATTCGGATACCAGGTTGACCGGGCGACAATTCAGCAGTTGCAATGTCGCACGCCAGATCGGCCAATGTGACTGGATCGGTCGCTCGTGGATTATCCCGGAATTGGGTGAAGACGATTCGATCGGCACATGGCAACAAACGCCGAATGATTTCCGGTTGGTCTTTGTCACGGCTGATGGAAACGAGAAAAGTCCGGATTTTGGCTTGCGTCCATCCTTCCAGCTGTTGATTCAAAGTCGTTACCAGGGCTTCGGCCGATGCTGGATTGTGAGCGACGTCCAAAATCACCAACGGCTTTTGCGAGACGACTTCGATGCGGCCAGGCAAGCCGGGTCGAGAGCAGGCGAATCGAACCTGCGAGGCCGAAAAATCACGACCAGACACATCACGGAAGGCATGGGATGCGGCAATTGCAATCGCAGCGTTCGCAGCGGAATGTTCGCCAAATTGTTTGAGTTCCAGATCGCGATATTGGTACGTCTTCCCCAAACAGGATTTTCCGTTGGTCGAAAAACTGGTTGAATTTTGAGCCAACGAAATAGCGTTGCAATCAAAATCTCGTCCGATCTGAATGAGCGTTGCATTTCGCTGTTCAGCGATTTCTCCGATCCGGTTGGCGGGGGCTGTATTCTCCGGAACTCCACAGATGACGGGCACACCAGCCTTGATGATTCCCGCCTTTTCGGATGCGATGTCGGTCAGGTTGTTTCCCAGTTGACGGCAGTGGTCGAGGCTGATCGATGTGATAACCGTGACGGCTGGTTGGCAAATATTCGTGGAATCGAGGCGTCCACCAAGCCCTGTTTCCAGGACGACAAGATCGGGTTTCGATCGCGAGAAAATCATGAAACCCAAAGCCGTCGAAATATCGAAGAACGTCAGACTTCGGCGTTCCTTGTCGTGGGCATCCCGGTCAAGCTCTTCGACATGGGGCCAAATCAGCTCGAGTACTTTTTCAACCTCGGACATTGGGACCGGAATTCCATCGACACAAAAACGCTCATTGAACGATTCAAGATGTGGGGATGTGTAAGCGGCGACCCGCAATCCCGATGCCTGGAAGATCTCCGAAATCAATCGCGTTGTGGTCCCTTTTCCTTTGGTTCCGGCTAGGTGGATAACTGGGTAAGACAGTTGGGGGTCGCCCAAACGATTGGCCAATTCGCGAATCATGTCCAGTTTCAGGCCTTCGCGCGATGGCCAGGGTTGACGTTCGTAATTGACGCGGGCAAACAGTCTTTCGATTGGACCCAAACCGGATTTGCGTTGCATGAAGAGAGGTATCCGTCGCTCGACCACAGTTGGGAATTCAGATTGGCAAGGCTCAGGCGATTATTGAATGGGACTGAAATTGGCCAATGCCGGTGATCCTGTCGCCAAACCGCCTACGGGAACTTGAACGCAATTCGTCGTACTTCTATCATGGCATTATTCCGGAAGCCCGAAAATATGGGGATTTCGGGAAAAAACCACCGGTGTTTGAGATTCGTAGTTGCTGAATGGGGTTCTTCCGTTCGCTGCGGGTGCTTGCCGGACCGGTCGGAACCCAGAAACACCCGCAACTTGCGAGGAGCATAAACGGAATGGCGTCAACTACTGCTGAGTCCAAAGCCAAGAAACTGGAGCAAACCAACCCGGACTACAACCCGGATGTGGTTGTCGAGACTCAGAACCTGTCCAAGGTTTACCGCGATTTTTGGGGCCGGCAGAAAGTACGTGCATTGAACGCCCTGGACCTGGATGTGCGTAAGGGCGAGATTTTTGGATTGTTGGGACCTAACGGCTCGGGCAAATCCACAACGATCAAATTATTGCTGGGATTGCTTTTTCCAACCAGCGGTCGGGCGCTCGTTTTTGGCAAGGACACGACCGAAGTCACCAAGAACGAACGAATTGGTTACCTGCCCGAAGAATCATACTTGTACAGATATCTGAACGCGGAAGAGACTTTGGACTTTTACGGGCGGCTGTTTGACATGCCGGCCAAAGTTCGCAAGGAGCGATCGCGGCAACTGATCGAAAAGGTCGGGTTGGCTCACGCTCGCCGCCGACAACTGCGTGAATATTCGAAAGGGATGGTTCGGCGGATCGGATTGGCCCAGGCCCTGATCAACGATCCGGATCTGATCATGCTGGACGAGCCGACCAGCGGTCTGGACCCACTGGGTACACGCGAAATGAAGGACCTGATCCTGGAACTCAAGGAGCAGGGTAAAACGATCATCATGTGCAGCCACCTGTTGGCTGACGTTCAGGACGTCTGTGACCGGATTGCCATTTTATATCAGGGTGAGCTAAAGGAACTAGGACGAGTCGATTCGCTGCTGAAGGTTACTGATGAAACTCAGGTTCGCGTAAAGAACTTGCCTGAGGCAGCGATGAAAGAGATTCGGGATGTGATCCAAAAGCATGGTGGCGAGCTTCTTTCGACTGAAAACCCGCGTACAACCCTGGAAGAACTGTTCCTGGATATTGTGCGGGAAAGCCAACAACGGCCGGGACACCGGTCTGAACGGGCCCGAAAATAGTGTTGTGGTTGCTGTGATGTTTGTGAGGCAAGAAGCCTCCGGTTCAAAGACTTTGTCGAACAAGAAACCCGGATTTTGAAATGGTTGTCGAGAGCTTTCCCAACGTATTGAATTGGCTGTTCAGCGGCCTGTTCACCTTTCTCGCCCTGGTGATTTCAGGCGGCGTTTTGGGAATCATTTTCGGTTTTCTGGTCGCGAGTTTTCGGCACGGCCCGATTGAAGGTTTTTATTCGGTTGCCGGGGTCCTTGCTTCGGCACCCGGCGATTTCCTTGGCACGTCGTATCGTCGCACCTGGGCGATTTCCAGATTGGCTGTAAAGGAAGCCCTGCGACGCCGCGTAATTCTTGTGACCTTTCTGATTTTTGCGTCGATGCTGTTGTTCAGCGGATGGTTTTTGACCAACGTAGAACATCCCGAGCGGGTTTACGTCAACTTTGTGATGTTTGGCACCCAGTTGCTGGTCTTGTTGGTCGGGTTGTTGATTAGTGCCTTCAGTTTGCCCGAAGACATCAAGAACCACACGATTTTTACCGTTGTTACGAAACCGGTACGGGCGACAGAAATTGTGATCGGCAGAATTCTTGGCTTCGGGATCGTGGTGACCGGCCTTTTGTTGTTGATGGGGATCGTCAGTTACATTTTCGTTTGGCGGGGCCTTTCACATACGCACCAGGTTGCCGGTGATCGGCAGGCGATTTCCAGTTTGAGCGAGATCAATCCGGATCAGCGATTGAATTCACGTGGCGGACGCGTGTCAGACAACGCCGTGCAGTGGGGCGAGACGACATTTGACGACGGGCATCGACATGACATCGAGTTGATTGAAGATGTGCGCAATCCATCCAGTCATCCCCCGCTGAACTCCGAGAATATTCTTGAGAGTTACACACGTGCTGACGGAAAGGTTGTTTATCGCCGGGTCATGGTGCAGCCTTCGTCTGGCCACACGCATTCGGCGAATGTGAGCGGAAGTGGTGAATCTGCGACCATTGAGTTGGGGAATTCCGCAGGATATTTTCGCGCCCGAAGGCCAATCTATTCCGCCGGTCTGGACTGCTTTGACTCGTCCGGAACCCTGGGCGGAACCAATATTGGCAAAGAATGGAATTATCGCAGCTTTATTGATGGCGGCACTCCGGCCGTTCCCGAGACGCTGTCCCGTGCCGAGTTCAATTTTGAAAACCTGACCAGGAAGCAGTTTCCGGATGGTGAGTCACTGGTCATCGAAATGACCCCTTCGATCTTTCGAACGTTTGTGGGTGACATTCAAAAGCGGGTGATTGCCAGTTTGCAATTTGAAAGCATTCCGGAGGATCCGGAAACGGAACCCAAATTGCAAAGCGAGCCGATGATCCTTGAGACTCGCGAAATGACGATCCAGTCGATTCCGATCAGCGACCGCATGAATGCCCGCCGAATCGCTCCTGACGGAACGATTTTGGAATCGGGGATTTATGGATTGTTCGAGGATTTTGCCGGGGGCAAGGGAAATCGGCTGAAGGTGATTCTGCGCTGCGAAGACCTGAACCAGTACATTGGCGTCGCGCGTGCCGACTTGTATTTCCGGGGCCAGGACGACGTGTTCTGGTGGAACTTCGTAAAAGGCTATTTGGGTTTGTGGGCCCAAATGATGGTGGTCGTATCGATCGGTGTCGCGCTTAGCACTTTTCTCAGCACGCCGGTGACCATTTTGGGTTCGCTGGTAATATTCCTGATCGGTTTCTGCACTCCATTTATTCGAAAAATGCTTGCTCCCACGGCCGAAGGAACTGGACCGGAGGGGGGTGGGCCGATTGAGTCGTTCTTGCGCATTATTCGACAGGAGAACATGGTTTCGGCCCTTGAGACCAACTGGTTCAACACGGTGATCGTCAAGACGGACGAGTTGATTCTGGTTGGGCTGAATTCGCTTACGTATCTCGCCCCAAGCTTTTCAGATCTCGACTTTTCCAGATATTTGACGTACGGGTATTCCATATCCAACGACAGAATCATGGTAGCCATTTTGATCGCCCTGGCCTTTTTTGCGGGGTCTTCATTAATTGGTTACTTCACATTGAAAACCCGTGAAATTGCAGGTAACACATGAACCGGCTAAGTCCTTTTCTTCGCAAAGTCGTCTACCTTGTTCTGGTTGGCGCATTGTTGATACCGGTTTCGCTGATATCGCGTCCAGCCAGTACGACAGGCACCGGCGTTGGTGGCGACGCGGGCGGTGTCATCTCGGAAATGAGAATGGAGTACCGGCTATCGCAGTCTCAGCTGAGCGAAATTGATCCGACCAGCGAGACAATGAAGCTGGCAACAATGGGCCTGAGGGGCGTGGCAGTCAACCTGCTGTGGTTACAGGCCAACGAACAAAAGAAGAAGGAGGAATGGGACAACTTTGAGGCGACCCTGAACGCCCTGATCAAAATCCAGCCGAACTTCGTGCGAGTCTGGGAATTTCAGGCCCACAATCTTTCGTACAACATCTCCCTTGAGTTCGATGATTTCGAATACCGTTACACATGGGTTCGGAAGGGAATCGAGTTTTTGGCAAGCGGAATTCAGTACAACCTGCGTGAACACAAGATTCTGGACGGACTTGGTGATTTTACGGGGATGAAAATCGGGAATTCCGACGAGAAATTCCAGTACCGCCGGATGTTTCGGGCTGACACCGATTTCCAAAGCCGGATGTCCCAGTACATCGCACCCAATCTTTACGACACTCGCCACCCGGTCTATGGGCACGACCACTGGCGAATGGCCTATTGGTGGTACGACAAATCACAAAAGCTGGTCCAAAACGAAGGCGTGACGAAGCGAACAAACGACCTGGTTTACTATATGAAAAAGCCCTCACAAATTCGCCACCAGGCGATCACGCTGGAAACCGAGTTTCGCACCGATGACGATATCCGCGACATTTGGCGCGAAGCCGAAGACAAATGGGACGAGTACGGTGATCAGCGGATCGTTACGTCCATTGGCAATGAAGTGACGCTGAGTGGATTGTCTCGCGCGTTTCAGGACGTGGTCCGATTGAGGGAGAAACTCGACCAAATGTTGCCCGATGTCCGGGAAAATGAAATGCCCTCGATCTATGAAAATCTTGGGTTTTCGGCTGAGCAAATCAAGATGCAACGCTCTCCGATGGAGACAATTGGCGAGTTTGAAATGCCCAAATACCGGGCCTTGAATGAGATGGTCAATTTTGAAATGCGAAAAATTGATCAAATGATTTTTGAGCAACTTCCTCCCGAGCATATTGCAGAGGCCAGGGGAATTCTTTCAGAAATCGATGCGCTTTCGAACCAGCTTGAAATGACGGAGAAATACCAGGGGACAGCGAACTTCCTGTATTGGGTGGACCGTTGCAAGATGGAACAAACCGAAGAGGGCATGTTGGCCCGACAAGCCTGGTACGACGCAAGCGAAATGCGCCGCAAGTCAATTTTCGACGACGAATACAGATTTGACTACTCGACCCAGAAGAAAGTCCTGACAAAGACTGGTGCCGTTACATCTTTGCTGGATGTTTTTTCCAGGTATCACGCGTTGTTTGACAAGTACCCAATGCTGCCGCAGGGCGATCTCGGTGAATCGATGATTGACACAGCCAGGGAATTTCGGCAAATGACCACGCTTTTGGGAATTCCATGGCCCGAAGATTTCCCCATGCAAGACCTGATCGACAACCGGGCTGCGACCGGGGATGTCGAAGGCCTGCCAACCAAAGTTGTAAAAGAGAACGCCACCTCTGAACCACAGGGAGAGAAAAAGAGGATGGAAGGCGAGATGCCAGACAGGAAAGATCCGTCGGAACTTCCGCCGAACAAAAAAGACTGATACGAAACCAGCTGAAAAGGCATTTTTGGTGCAGGTTGTTCCCGCCCTGCTGAAGGTTTATTTGAGTTGGAAGTGTGAAAGGGAGATCATGCACGTTCGCGAACGACTGTATTGGCGAAGGCTGTGCCATCGAAGTGTGAACATCGTTCGCTTTCCCGGATTTTCAATATGAGTGGTAGGAAGGCCTACGTACTTTGTCGATTCGCCAGGAAGAGCCAGCTGTATTTGCCGTGGCTGGACAGTTTGCCCGTTCCAGTGGAAATCGTCGGTGATTTTCCGGCATCGTGGCCAGTGCCTGACGACGCTGCGATTGTCATTTCCCATATGCATTACCGGTGGGAAGACGTCCAGGCACTTCGACGCGTCACGGAGGCGGGAAACATTCCGGTGCTTGTTCTGGCAGATGGAATTCTCGAATACCGAAACATTTTCGAACATCCCGATTTGGGAGATGGAAGTGTTTTTCAGCCGTTAATGGGACATAAACTCGCGTGCCTTGGCCGGGGACAGGTTCGAGCCATTGAATCCTGGGGGAATATTGGAAAATGTGAATCGGTGGGTTTGCCGCGGCTGGATGGACTACTGTCGCAAACCCCGGCACCCCTTCGCACGGATGGTGAGTTTCGACTGCTGATTGCGACAGCCAGTACGCCTTCGTTTGGAGAACGGCAACGTCAGGCAGTAATCGAGTCCTTGCAGTTGATTCAACAACGGTTCGAACAAAATCCGTTGATTGATGGCCGACCGACGCGTGTGGAATGGCGACTGACTGATGGATTGGAACGGGAACTGGGACTGCCGGAAACCAACCCCGACGAACGACCTGGCTTGTCCGTTGCGATTGATTCGAGCGATGCAGTGATCGTTACGCCATCGACTGTATTCCTGGAAAGTATCCTGAAGGGGCGACCGACGGCATTGTTGGATTTTCATAACAAGCCGCATTTTGTTCCGTCTGCCTGGATGATCAATGCTCCCAAGCATTTGAATTCAACGCTTCAGGAATTGGCCAACCCACCGGCACCGAAAATGTTGTTTCAGAATTCGGTGCTTCACGACCAATTGGAATGTCAATCGCCTGCAACTCCACGCATGGTCGAACTGATTGCCCGGATGATCGACGCGGGGGAACTCGCCAGATCGCGGGGGCGTCCGTTGAAACTGCCGCATCGAATACTGGAAGATACGAGTCGGGGATTTTCGAAGGTGGAACCGGACTTTGACCTTGCAGCACTTTTCCCCGAAAACCATTATTTTCGGGATGCGGACCGGGCAAGGCTGGTTTCGGAGCTGAACCTCGCGGTCAGTCGGCTCGAGGGACTGCCCGAGGAAAACAACCGGCTTCTGCAACAGATGGACGCAAATGCGGAACATTGTGATCGCTTGGTGGCCCGGAATGACGCGTTATTGGCCCGCAATCTGGATATGCGCCAACGACTGAAAAGACTCAAGACTTACCTCAGGAAAAACGACGTCGATATTGGCGACGAAGCCAATCGCGATGATGACGAGCAGGAAACATGAACTTCGCCGATTCGTCTACACTCTCGCAATTCAGTGACGAGGGCTTAATCGTTTTAGGCGAATCTACACGAAACAGACCGCCGAACGGCGACAACAGCTCTTTATTGCTTGATGAAAAAATACGATCCAGAACGACCGGTTATTTTCACGCATGTGCCAAAATGCGCGGGAACGAGTTTCGTTCAGGTTCTCAAAAAGTGGTTTGGCACCGGCTATCACAAGTTGAATCAGGACGAGACCAGGGACATTTTGCTTCCCAAGGTCGATACCCGCGACGAAAACGGGAATTGGCGTCCGGATGTCCGGTGCATTCACGGACATTTCAATCACGGTCGCGGATATGGTTTGCCCTATTACTATCCCGAAGTCGATCAGTATTTCACGGTGCTTCGAGATCCATTCGATCTGACGGTATCGATGTACTTTTTCGCAAAGGGGCGAAGTTCCGCCGGGCGATTCTGGTTCCGGGGCAAACAGGTCGATTTTTCAAGCCTGTTCCCGTCCGTAGATGATTACTTGCGAAGTTACCCATACTGGCTGTTTCACCATTTCCCCCAGGACATTACTCTGGATAACTACCAGGAGCGGTTGGCAAAAAGGTTCATCTATATCGGTATTGTCGAAGACCTCGATAATTCGGTTTGTAACCTTGCCAAAATACTGGGGATGCCCCGAATCGAAGTGCCGCTATTGAACGTTTCGGAGTACGATGAAGTCATCCCAGGACACCTTCGGGCCCAGTTTTACCACGATTATCCTCTTCTCAAGTCCATTTACGATTTCGCGGTCAAATCGTACCGGATCCCGGAGAGCCAAGTGAATCCGCCGAAAAGTGTCGAGCCTGCCGATAACAAAAACAGCCCGCGTTCGGAGATCCGTTTGCTGAACGCCGACTCCGGTTCGGATGCAACTTCGCAGCCGTCCGGACCAGAAGCTGAGTGACCACTTCCAACGACAATTGACAAGTCTGCCTTGGTTTGCCAGTGAAAATTGGTTTTTATTCCTGTATGAGCGGCGTCTCCTGGGGAGGCAGCGAAGAGCTGTGGTGGCGGACTGCGCGCCTGTTGCAGAAGCAGGGACATTCGATCTGCGTCAATTTCAAATGGTGGCCCGAGGCAGCCTGGCATCTAAAGCAAATTGAAGAGAACGGCGGAGAGCTCTTTTATCGCGACCAACCCGCCAGTTTTTGGCAGATTCAGCGAAAACGCCTGCGATCGATTGGCAAACGAAAAAACGGAAAGAACGCTGACAGCTGGATCGTTCGCACCAAACCAGACCTGGTATTGGCGACGCTGGGCTATCATCCCGATCGCGTTCATGTGGCTGATGAATGTATGGCGGCAAACGTTCCCTACGCGATCAATGTGCAAAGCGCGAGCAACTTCTTTTTCATACCGGGAGATTGTGTCGAGCAATACCGCAAATGGTATCGCAACGCGGCCCGTGTGTTTTTTGTCTCCGAAGAAAACCGCCACAAGGTGGAAACCAATCTCGCGATGGAGCTTCCGAATTCCGAGATTGTGGACAACCCGTTTAATGTCGATCGCAATGCAAAGGTCCGTTGGCCGGAGCCGGACGGGACGCTTCGGTTGGCCTGTGTTGGACGATTGCACTTTCAATCCAAGGGGCAGGATTTGATCGTCGACGTTTTGCGAAGGCCACACTGGAAGGACCGTAACATCGAGGTCCATTTTTACGGCCACGACCAGGGAAATGGACGACAACTCAAGGACCTGATTGCGCGTTACGGTTTGGAGAAACAGCTGAAGATTGCCGGATTCGAGAACATGGTGTCAAAGATTTGGGAGCAGTGCCACGGACTGTTGTTGCCGTCGCGATATGAAGGGGCGGCCCTGGTCGTTGTCGAAGCGATGCTGAGCAATCGAATGGCGATTACGACGGATACCGGCCGCAACCGGGAATTAATTGACGATGGATTGTCGGGATTTATAGCTCCTGGCGCGACGATTGATTTGCTGGACCAGGCGCTCGAACGGGCGTGGAACAGTCGTGATCGATGGCAGGAGATGGGCGAGTTGGCAGGTAAACGAATCCGCGAGCGGTATTCAAAGGACCCGATTGCCGAGTTTGCAAAGCGACTGGAACGACTGTTGGAACCGAAACGCTAGAATGGATTCCTTGTTTATCGCTCCAATTTCCGCTGCAAATCGAAATCCAAATGACTGTCGGTTCTGTTGATATTGCGATTTGCACCTGGAACCGCGCCGATTTGCTGCGACAAACGCTCGATTCACTTTGTCGCCTCCGGGTTCCCGACGGTTGTCCCTGGCAGGCAATCGTCATCGACAATAACTCGAACGACTCGACTGGCGAAGTCCTTGATTTGTTTCGGGACCGATTGCCCCTGGTCACGGCGGTCGAGACAAAACAGGGACACACTCATGCGAGGAACCTGGCTGTCCAAAAATCGGTAGCCGACCTGATCCTTTGGACGGATGATGATGTAGTTGTATCGCCGGATTGGCTTTGGAATTTCGTCCGGGTCGCGCACCGGTTTCCGGAAGCAGCATTCTTTGGCGGCGCGATTCGTCCGTTGTTTACGAATGGGCAACCGGACTGGATTGACACGAATTGGAATACGCTACGGGGCTGTTTTGCAGAACGGGACCTGGGAGAGGAACCGATTGAGCTTGACGAGACCCGCTTGCCCTACGGGGCCAATTTTGCGGTGCGTGGGGACATTCAGCGGGCGAATCTCTTTTCGACATCGCTGGGGCGCCGCGGAACCGCGTGTGTCGGCGAAGACGAATTGGAACTGCTTCGGCGATTGTGCAGCCAGGGAATGACTGGAAGATGGGTCCCCGATGCCCATGTCGATCACCTGATTCCGCCAGAACGGGCGTCGTCAAAATACGTCCACGATTATTTCGTTGGTCAGGGAAAAATACTCGCAGCGAAGGGAAATCCATGGACGAAGAGCAGGACCAGCCTGTGGGTTCAGGAATACTGGAACCGGTTGATGTATCAGCTGAAACGGGGCATCGCCGGTTCACCCGTCTGGCTCGGTCACTTGGCCCGCGCAGGTTTGGCCCGAGGACAGCGACTTCAAATTGGTGATCGTCGGGAGCAGGTTTGAAGCTCAAATCGGTCTGGTATTTGCCATTCGTTGTTCCTGGTTATCATGGGACAGGGACGCTGAATCACTTGTCCGGGATTGACCATGGCATTACTCGTTGATAAATCCGAAGATCGCCAATGGCGTACGGCGATTGTTGCTGATTCATCAAAGGCCAGATGCAGTATCGGTCGGCTGGAAGCATTTGGAATTGAGTATCACGTGATTGCAGACGAGCCCAGGAAATCAAGAATTCTGGTTCCGCGAAACCGGCTGGAAGAAGTTGTTGAATTGCTGGATGGTCTGGATTTGGCAACGTTCGGACAGTCGCGAAAGACTGGCCGTCCGCAGAACATCCGGCGACCACTTCGCTTGCTCATGGCCATCCCGTTAGGCGGAGGAATAGGGTTGGGGTTTTCGGCGATGCTGGGAAACCAGGCATCTTTCGGTACAGTTTTGCCTGCGATCTGCGCGGGATTGGCTTGCATATTGGTTGCTGTCCCTGAACCCGAAGTCTTACGAAGTTAGTGAACCCGAACTATTACGATTCGGGTTCATTCACTGGGCCCCCTGCAAGGGGTTTCTGCTGCCTTCCTTTTTCGATGAGCGCCAGCGAATCGAAAAAGGAAGGCAGCAGAAACGGCCACATTCTACTGGCTCGCCACCAACAATGACGCTTCCCGTGGCACTCAAGAACGCCGCTGCCGGACTTGGTTTGCCTGGGAAAATGGCCGGTGTCGAGGGATTCGAAGCGCCTTCGCTTTGGGCCGAAGGGGATTTCGAGACCGTGTTCGAATACGTTTCACAGGCCGTTCGTACGACGCTGGCTGTTGCCATGGAATCCGAGAAGAAAAAATCTTTCGCCTGGACGACCCGCAAGGGAACCATCAGTCACATGCCTCTGAAGCGCGGTTGGCTAACGGTCGATGTGGCCATGAAAACGCCGCTGCCAGACACTTCCTGGATGCCCAACCCACCCTCACGAGGCGAGTTCTCGGCATGGCTCAATAAGGGCCGTTAGTCGATAGAAGATTGTGATTCGAATTCCGTGAAACGGCTTGAATCATCCACACTTACTCGCCAAGCTCTCCGAGTGACGTGAGGAATTCGCTCATTTCTCCTGCTGCGTGCCAGTCGGCTTGTGATCGTGCCTGTTCGATGCCATTGCGGAGGACAGTGCGGGCATCATCAATTCGGTCTTCACCGGCAAGCATCTGGCCGAGCAAGAAAAAGGCCGGGACGTAGGGAGGCGAGTTTTGCATCAGTTTGCGAAATCCGGCCTCGCCTTCTTCGATGTTGCCGGCACTTTTGTGTTCCATGGAAATGGCGTATTGCAAAAACGTATCGCCCGGATCGAGCGCGAGCATTTCCTGAAGTTTTTCCAGTCGCGACAAAGTTAGTCTCCTGTGAATGAACGCCGTTGTTCGCAAATGGACAGCCTGTTAACCGTTGAACCGGGCCGCGGCGCGATTCAACCGGTCGGCAACCGCCGTGCCAACCCCTTTTTGTTCGGGTTGAACGAACACGACGTGCGTGAAGTTCTCCGCGTCGGCCTGCCGGAACAATGAATATAACTGATTGGCAAGTTCCGCAGGATCGTCAGGGACCGGGTGCCAGACAATGTTTTTCCCCTGGGGCGGACGCCCTGAAAAACAGGCCAAATACCGGTTTGATTCCGACCGGGTCGTCTGCAGAAAAAACGCATCGACTTCGTCCTCGGGCAGAAGGATGACTTTGGCGTTTGGGGCGTAGTGGGACTTGTGGGTTCCTGCGGTTCGGGGCGAATCGTTCTCCCGTCCGCGAGGCATAATCCCGAGGCATTCGAAAATCTGTTCTGCGGTGACAAAGCCGGGGCGAAGTATGGCGAGGCTGTTTCCCGAACAGTCCACGATTGTGGATTCTATTCCAACTGTACTTTTCCCGCCGTCCAAAACCGCAAGGGGAATTCCCGCAAATTCTTCCACGACATCCTGTGCCGATGTCGGACTGACTTTTCCGAAACGGTTTGCGCTGGGGCCGGCGATGCCGCCACCAAATTGCACCAACAATTGTTGTGCGACGGGATGAGCCGGAACCCGCAGTCCGACCGTGTCCTGACCGCCGGTAACCCGGGGCGGCACGAAGTCCGCGCGTTTCACGATCAATGTAAGCGGCCCAGGCCAGAATTTTTTTGCAAGCCGAACTGCTGATTCGCTGAAACCGGCCGACCAGGTTCTTGCGACCTGAAAGTCCGCGACGTGAACGATCAGTGGATGGTTTTCCGGTCGACCCTTTGTGGAAAAGATTTTTGCAACGGCAGATTTGTTGAGTGCGTCGGCACCCAGGCCGTAAACGGTTTCGGTTGGAAACGCGACCAGCTCTCCTGATTTCAAAAGGCGAGTGGCCTGGTCGAGATCGACAATTTTGCCTGGACCTGAATTGGACATTGAGCTTGGATTCGGTTACACATGGGAATGTTCAGCGATTGAATCTGAAACATTGATGGGAGAGGGGTAATTGTAGTTTCCCCGAATCCGAACCGGAAACAGGTTGTGGCCAAAACCGCAGACCAAGATTGGAACGCAAGTCCGAATTCATAATGCCCTTAGGTTTCCACAGCAAGTGCAACGGGATGGTCGGGCAACAAAAATCAATCCGAACGTGGCCACAGTTAGAAAACCCATAACCACTGGAGACCATCGAACCGGGTGATGAACATCCTCACGCCAACAATGTTGGCAATGGCGCACTTTGGCTTTACCAATCGGAAGTCCAGTTTCGACTTCGTCGCTTCCAGTATTCTGGCTGTCGAGCTTTTTCAGCATAAATGTGGGAAAGATGGGGCGTCAAAATGGGTAAGAGGCTGGATTATTCCCGCCGAGACCGTGCCAGGCAAATTCATTGGGATTCCAATTGGAAAGCCAGCAGCAATCCAGTCTATTCCGAAACGGCGGCAATCCCCACTTTCCTGTTGAAATTCGGCTATATTCACCGGCAGAAAAGCGGAATTGGCTGCCTATTGCAACAAGGGATTGGAAAAACCCATTCATTCCCGACATTCGGAATCGGCCAACTGTCCAATTATTCGCGGAAATTTACTGAACTCGGAGGCAGCGGTTAGCATGTTGCCAAAGGCGATTTTTGCCCGTTTTCATCGACATTTACCAACGTAACTGTTGTCGAGAAAATCGACTCCAGCATCCCTTTTTGATTGGCGGACCGGACATCCACCAGGAAATCTGCCGAAGTTTTTCCTGTCCGGGTCCGGGTTGTCTGGAATTTCAGGATTGTCCCCTGCCGCACACCGTGTTTGAATTCGACCCGGTCCATGCCGATGGTAACAAAGCGGTGTTCGGGAAATTCCAGGGTTGCCGCCATCCAGGCAATTTCGTCGACCCACATGAGCAAGTAGCCTCCAAACAGGTATCCAAAGTGATTCAGGTTTTCTGGCATGACCAATTTGAACGTTTCCATTTTGGATTCCGGGAGTGAATTGGGGCCGGTTTGACCGGTCGTGTCTATTGGAATGTTCACAGGTTATCGTCTGATTCCGACAGGAAAAGGGGCTTTTCGTCTGTTCAACCGGCGGTTTTTGGTGTCAAAGTTTGCCATGGAGTGGCAGACTACATGCTGGAAATCGCCGGATGAGACAATCGCGGGCATTCCAAGTGGGGGCGGATTTGTCGTAAAATGGCTGGTAACACCCGAGGAGCATTGAACCGAGTGAAAATTGACGAATTGCTGGCCCCGTTTTCTCCGCCAGAAACCAACTTTCTGGACCGCCTGCGGTACTGGACGCTTGCCCAGCCTGAACAGCTGGCGTATCGATTCCTGCGCGATGGCGAAGACGACGAGGTCACGCTGACGTATGCCGAGCTGGATACCCGGGCCCGGGCGATTGCGGCTCATCTCGTTTCGATGGGCATGCAAAACAAGCGTGCCCTGATGATGTACCCCCCGGGTCTGGAGTTTGTCGAAGCCCTTTTTGGATGTTACTACGCCAACGTGGTTCCGATCCCGGCCTATCCCCCGCGCCGAAACCGGAATATGGGACGGATCAATGCGATCAGCGAAGATGCCCATGCAAATGTTGCTTTGACAATCAGTGACGTTTATGAACGGTCAGACGGACTGATGGACGAGGCTTTGAGTTTGAAGTCCGTGCCGTGGGTTTGCACAGACGAAATCCCGACCGAGCTTTGTAGCGACTGGACCAAACCGCGAGTCTCTGGCAACGACATTGGTTTGATTCAATACACTTCCGGTTCAACCGGTTCGCCGAAGGGCGTCGTGTTAACCAACCAAAATCTGATGGCCAATGCCCGGATGATCATGTTGGGTTTTGAACTTACGCCAGCCAGTCAGGGACTTACCTGGTTGCCGGTCTATCATGACATGGGCCTGATCGGTGGTGTCCTCAACCCGATGTATGGCGGCTTCACAAATACGTTGATGAGTCCTGTTTCATTTTTGACCAGACCCATCCGATGGCTCAAGTCGATTTCCAAACACAAAATTACGGTCTCCGGCGGACCCAATTTCAGCTACGCGTTGTGTGTCGAAAAAATATCAGACGATCAATGTGACGATTTGGATTTGTCTTCATGGTGTTTGGCGTTCAATGGAGCCGAACCGGTCCGGGCGGCGATTCTGAAATCATTCAGCGAGAAGTTCTCGCCGTATGGGTTCCGGCATGAATCGCACTACCCCTGTTACGGAATGGCCGAAGCCGCGTTGATTATTACGGGTGGCAAGAAAAGTGAGGCACCGGCATTTCGTACTTTTGATCGGCACGAGCTGGCCAGTTACCGGGTTCGAGAACTGGAACCGGGCGATCCGGATGGAAACGAACTGGTTGGCTGCGGAAATGTCATCGAAGATGAAGAGCTAGTCATCGTAAACCCGGAATCGCTTCAACTTCTGCCCGACGGACAAATCGGCGAGATCTGGGTTTCCAGTCCGAGCGTGGGAAGGGAATACCTCGACAAGCCCGAGGAATCCGAGCGAACCTTTCGGGCCAGGACAGCGGCCGATCCATCACGAACCTGGTTGAGGACTGGTGACCTGGGATTTGTTGACCAGGGTGAATTGTTTGTGACGGGTCGTTTGAAGGACATGATTATTGTCCGGGGCGTGAACCGTTATCCGCAGGACATTGAATCAACCGTTGAATCGGCGGATCCGCGGTTGCGTACCAGCGGAGCTGCAGCCTTTGCGATCGATCATTGGGATCGTGAACAGCTGGTGATTGTTTGTGAAGTTGAACGCGGTCCCGATGTGGAACTGGATGGATTGACCCAGATCGTTCGGTCGGCTGTTGCTGCCGAACACGAAGTCGCGGTCGACGTAGTTGTATTGGTTCGGGCCAACAGCATTCCAAAAACGTCCAGCGGCAAAGTCCAACGCAGGGCCTGCCGCGAAAACTACCGGCAAAACAAATTGCTGGTCGTGGATAGCTGGAATATCGCCGACCCGGTCCATTCGAACGGACACGTTTCCGAATTCGAACGGGTCTGCAAGGATGACGGTGATCTTGATCCTGGCGTAATTGATGTTGTGATGAGGTTTGTTCGGGAAATTGCCCGTGAACGGGCGCGCGACCTGACGCTTGACTCCAATATCGTGGTCGATCTGGGGCTGGATTCGCTGGAGCGATTGAGAATTGCCAGCGAAATCGAATCTTCGTTTGGCGGGCGAATTCCGGACGAGGTACTTCAGGAAGTCGAGACTGTTCGCGAAGTTGCTGCGGCGGTCCAGGAATACATTGGCACAAAGCAGGTTAACGGTTCGGCGATCCGATTGAAGCCGGTCTCGGCACCGGACCGTACTCCAGAAGATCAACCGATACCTGCGTCGCATTATGTTCTGGAACAAACGCCGGAGTTTCTTCGGCTGCAACGGGCGCAGGAACAGATTGAGCAATCGGGAATCCGGAATCCATTTTTCAGCGTTCACGAAGGGGTAATCGCTGACACGACGATAATCGACGGTCGCGAACTGATTTCATTTTCGTCGTACAACTATTTGGGCCTGTCGGGACATCCCAAAGTCAGTCAGGGAGCGATCAACGCGATTCAGAACTTTGGAACCAGTGTTTCCGCCAGCCGCCTGGTTTCCGGAGAGAAATCAATCCATCGCGAGCTCGAGCAGGAACTTTCAGAATTTCTTGGGGTGGAAGACGTCATTACTTTTCCAGGTGGTCATGCGACCAACGAATCTGTGATTGGTCACCTGGCAGGCAAAGGCGATTTGATTCTGCACGACTCGCTGGCCCACAACAGCATCATTCAGGGAGCAGAACTTTCCGGAGCTCGCCGACGCCCGTTCGAACACAATAATTGGGAGCAGCTGGATTCGATTCTCGGTGAAATTCGCCGGGACTATCGCCGCGTGCTGATCGCGATCGAAGGGCTGTACAGCATGGACGGCGACATTCCGGACTTGCCGCGATTTGTTGATATCAAAAAGAAACATCAGTGCTGGATGTTCGTCGATGAAGCCCATTCGATTGGAACAATGGGGGCAACGGGTCGCGGCATTGGAGAGCTCTTCAATATCGCGAGAACGGATGTCGAATGCTGGATGGGAACACTCAGCAAGTCTTTTGGCAGTTGCGGAGGATTCATCGGTGGTAGCAGGAATCTGATAAATTATTTGCGATACACGACGCCAGGTTATGTGTTTGCCGCCGGAATTCCGCCAGGCAATGTTGGAGCCGCATTGGCCTCGCTTCGGATGTTGCAAGCCGAACCGGAACGGGTTGATAAGTTGCGGAAGAACAGCAAGCAGTTTCTCGACCTTGCGAGGAAAGCCGGCCTGAACACTGGCCCCAGCCAGGACAGCCCGATCATTCCAGCGATCACTGGCAACTCAATGGCGGCCTTGCAAATGTCGGAACGGCTGTTCAATGCCGGGATCAATGCCCAGCCGATTCTTTACCCGGCCGTTGCCGAGGACCAGGCACGTGTCCGGTTCTTTATCACTTCGTCTCACAGCGAATCTCAAATTCGCGAGACGCTCAACGTGCTCAGCCAGATATGGGCGGATCTTTGCCCGGTTCTTGTCTAAACGCGAATTGCAACGAGGTTGCAAGCCACCGTACAGTCAAACTTTTTCACGAGCCGGTCAAATTGTCGATTTCACAAGATCTCAGCCCAACCAAAATTCAAGAGACACCAATGCATAGCGCGATTGGCAAAGCTGACATTTTGATCGAAGCCCTTGGCTGGATTCGGCAGTTTCGGGACAAAACAACAGTCATCAAGCTGGGTGGAAGCATCCTCGACAATCAGGAGTCGTTGCATCATATCCTCCTGGATATTTTGTTCATGGAGACCGTGGGCGTTCGCCCGGTTGTAATCCACGGAGGCGGAGCACGCATCAGCGCGGCGATGCAGGAGGCCGGCATCGTTCCCCGATTTGTTCAGGGCCGGCGATACACCGATGAGCGGACGCTGGAAATTGTCGAGCAGGTCCTGGCGACCGAAACGAACGAATATCTCGCGTCAGAGTTCGAGAAAATTGGCGGCCGCGCCATGACGCTGAATTTCCAGTCGACTCCGGTTTTGTACGGCCAGCGTTTGGAATTGAAAGACGAGAATGGCAACTCCATTGAT
This sequence comes from Planctomycetota bacterium, assembly GCA_043768885.1. GTDB lineage: Bacteria > Planctomycetota > Planctomycetia > Pirellulales > Pirellulaceae > BJ22. Next base: position 22,705 of record JAYVKA010000121.1, on the reverse strand, counting down.
CTCGGGATGGTTGGTGAAGTAACCAGCGTGGACCGTTTGGTGATCGACAACCTTTGTTATGCCGGACAAGTTCCCTTTATTCCCTCGATGTGCCTGGGGGCCGACGGCCAGAAATTGAACGTCAATGCGGACACAGCGGCCATTACTCTGGCCGCCCAGGTGAACGCCGAGAAGCTCGTCTTTATCAGCGATGTTCCCGGCGTTTTGGCCAATCCTGCCGATCCCGCTTCGCTGATTTCGTCGCTCAATCGCAACCAGGCAAAGCATCTGATTGCCGAGGGGAAAATTACTTCGGGAATGATCCCGAAAGTGGAAGCCTGTTTGGATGCGCTGGACCAGGGAGTCCGCAAGATTCACATCGTGGATGGGCGAGTCAGGCATTCGTTGCTGTTGGAAGTCTACACCAGTCGCGGGGTCGGCACCGTTATCAGTGAATAGCCAGCCGATTTTGAACTTGGGCCGTACCCGTTCATTTCAACTCTTTTTAAAGTCGCCCACTCAAATGGCGATCTGTTCCATGAGAAACCTGATTTCGCTGATGGATTACACGGGTGATGAAATCCGGGCGATTCTCGACCTTGGCATACTTCTGAAGAAGCAACTCAAGGACGGCGTGCGGACTCCTTTTTTTGCCGGAAAAGTTCTGGGTCTACTGTTTCAGAAACCTTCGCTCAGAACGCGAGTCAGTTTCGAATCCCTGATCAGCCAGCACGGCGGCAGCAGTTTGTATCTGGGCAGCGACGTTGGTTGGCCTGATCGGGAACCAGCCCGTGACTTTTTCCCAATCCTGACCAGCTATCTAGACGTCCTGGTGATTCGGGCGAACGATCATGCACAAGTTGAAGAGGCGGCGCGATACTGTCGGTGCCCCGTAATCAACGGGCTGACAAACGTTTCCCATCCCTGCCAGGCCCTGGCCGATGTGATGACCATGCAGGAATCAGCAGGTGGCCTGGACCATGTCCGACTGGCCTATGTCGGGGACGCAAACAATGTGACCTGGTCCCTGGCGGTCATTTGCAGCAAGCTTGGAATTCCATTATCGATCGGAGCTCCGGCCAACTACCAATTCCCGAAAGATTTCATTAACGGATTGAATGCGAACTCAGGATCCGGCCTGATTCGCCAATTTGACGATCCGGTTTCTGCTGTTGATGGAGCCACATTTGTTTACACCGATGTTTGGACCAGCATGGGGCAGGAGGCTGAACGCGAGCAACGACTAAAGGAATTGTCGTCGTTTCAGGTGTCAGCGGAATTGATGAAACATGCGGCAACTGACGCAAAATTCCTGCATTGCCTTCCGGCCCGTCGCGGTGAAGAAGTTGCCGAGTCGGTGATCGATGGACCACATAGCCTTGTACTTCCGCAAGCTGAGAACCGGCTTCATGCCCAGAAGGGGCTGGTTTCCTGGTTGCTTGACACGTAGCAACCTGTTTCCTGACGACGAACCGGATTTGCCGGAGGTTAACAAAAAACGATCGGCTTCGCAGAGAAGCCGATCGTTGAAATTTTATGGGCAAATCCTGACGACCTACTTGGTCGCACCCGAGCCTGAGCTTGAGCCACCGGAACTGCCACCACCACTGCCACCAGCCGAATCAATCTGAATCATTGGCACCGGCATTTTTGCGCTGTACATGCTGTTGATGCGCTCGATGCGTTGGCCACTAACTTCCTGTGGCAAACGGTCGGTTGCGACCACGTTGTTGGCGAGGTCAGCTCCGTACCACTTGCCAACTGAAGACTGGACATTTTCCAGACGTGATTGTGTTTCGAGCACATTCAAATTGTGCAAAATGTAAACGTTCCGTCGATCCAGCGGGTTGTTGGCCATGATCGACTGGACTTTGTTTTGGCCAGCCAGATTGAGTTGGCCGTTCTCGTCAAAATGAACGTCAGTCAATGTGCATTGTGCGATCCAGCCCGCATCGTAGGTCGCTGCCATTGTCTGGAAATACGTATCGCGGTCCTGGCATGCGAAGGGTTTTGGCCAGGCGTAGTTTCGTTTCTCGATAATCGCGGCTTTCTCCGCGAAGTCATCGTGCCAGATTCGGAAGTTTTCCCGGTGTTGGGCGACTCGACCGCTGCCCGAGTGTCCACTGAAGGCACCACCAAAAAAACTTCCGTTTTGGCAGCTTGAGCATTGGGCGGTTACGACGCTGCCGCCAAATGCGACGACGGCACCAAGAATGAACGCGGCAATCCGTTTTTTGTTTTGCATGAGTTTGCTCTCCAACATCCTTGTATCCGGGTAAATTGAGTCCGAAATTTGGTCCGGACGCGCTTGCCAATGACATCCCTGATCTGGCAACAAAGGCCGAACTGTCATTCATGACGGATTCAGCCTGGACCGGGCCTGATGGCGATCCGGTCTGTGCGATGTGCTTTGTATCGGTTCGTCCGCACGGGTCGGACGAACCGAATTTGCAGTTGAAATTGCCAATCCGGCCGCTGAGGGCCTATTTTTGGAAAGCAGGAAGCAATTCTTCGATCATCGTGATTGCGGCAGGTCCGACGAGTACAACGAAGATTCCGGGAAAGATGAATAAAACGAGTGGAAAAATCAGTTTGACGGCAGTCTTGGCGGCCTTTTCCTCGGCAATCTGCTTTCGTTTGATTCGCATGCATTCGCTTTGGGTTCGCAACGCGGTTCCGATGCTGGTACCAAATCTATCGACCTGAATGATGATCGATGCGAGGGTTTTCAGGTCGTCGACTCCATTTCTGATACCAAGGTCTTGCAAGACGTCCTGACGTGGTCGGCCCATTTGGAGGGCCTGATTGCAGACTTTGAATTCATAACTGATTAACGGATGGGTCCGCTTCATTTCCTCGGCGACTTTACGCATTGCCTGGTCCAAACCCAATCCGGCTTCGACGCAAACCACCATCAGGTCCAGTGCGTCAGGCAGACTGAGGAATATTTTCTGTTTTCGGCCTTTGGCAATCAGCGTCAAAACAATTTCCGGAATAAACAGGCACAGCATCCCTGCACCTACCGTGTAGGAAAGTGCCGTCATGGTGAATCCCTTGACCAAAATCGAGATTCCCCCTGCAAGGGTAAATCCAATGATGGCCGACAAGGCTTTTACCGTTGAGAACACGGCGATAGCACTCTCGTGTCGAAATCCGGCCGAGCTGAGTTTGTTCTTGAGTGCATTGACTTCTTTTTCGGATTTCGGCTTTAACGGTTCGCTCAGGCTTGGGCTGGCGGCATCCAACAGGCGTTTCAGCCCGGCAGTCCGGTCACCGGTTGCCTTTCCGCCGGCCCCGGAGGCCTGTTGGCGAATCTGGTCCAGTCGCGATTCCGCCTTGTTCTTGTCGCCGAGAAAAAACTCGGCCAACATCCACGCAACGAGTGCGCAAACAACGAACAGTGCAAAAGGAAGAACGGTTATGAAGTCGATATTGTCAAACATTGGATTACTTCCGGTGAAGTTACACCTTGATCGTGATGATTTTCTTGATCGCCAGAGCGCCGAGCAATTGCATGACGATGGCAAATATCAGCATCTTTTGGCCCAGCGGATGAGTGAACAGCTTCATGATGTACTCGTAGTTGAGTTTCAACATGACCAGGAACAGACCAGGTGGCAGAGCCAACAATACGATACCGCTCAATCGGCCTTCGCCAGTCAGCGCCTGAATTTGTCCCCAGATCGTGAAGCGTTCACGAATCAGCTTGGAAATCTTGTCGAGAATCTCGGCCAGGTCTCCGCCCGTTTGGCGTTGCAAGACAACAGTGGTCGCAAAGAACTGCAAGTCGATGTTCGGAATCCGTTCGGTCATCTCAATCAGGGCCTGTTCCAATGGTACACCGAAGTTTTGTTGCTCAAAACAGTTCATAAACTCGGGTCCCAGTGGATCGGATGTTTGCTGGGCAACCAACTGCAATCCCGCCGAAAGACTTTGACCAGCGCGAAGTGCCTGACTAATCAAGTCGAGTGATTGGGGAAGCTGCGAAGCGAACTTTCTCATTCGCCGTTTCTTGGCGAACAGAAGGACCAGTATCGGCATCAGACAGCCGACCACCAAAATCGCCGGTGTTATTGTTTTGAATGGGCTCGCAACAACGTAAACGACCGCAGAGGCAAGGCCCGTGATGCCGCAAATGGCAATGAATTTGGTAGGCGACATCTTCCAGCCTGCCTGATACAGAAAGGCTTTCAGATTCAGAAATTGCGAAACGAATTGCTCGATCGGGCTTGGGCCATCGTCGAGTGAGTTTTTTAGCAGGGAAGCCTGCTTCTCCGCCGTCGGTGCTCCGCGCCCACGGTTTTTCGTCAGCGCTTCCAACCGGTCTTCGATGGCCGAACTGTCCTTGGCGAACATCTGCATGACGGCAAAAAGTACGCCGGCAACAGATATCAGAACGCAAACGAGAATGATAATTGTCATGGACATGGGCTGCATTTCCTCCGGCGTTGGTCGTCCGGCATTACTGGCTGGTTCAGTTCAGGCATAATCTTGAATGTCGTGATCTCTTGATGCGGGTTTGGACTGGTGACCGGTGTAAATCGGCCGATTCGGTCCGCTGAATTGCAATTAGCAATTCATCATGACCCGTTCGCGGAAGATGCTGGCAGGCAGGCGGATGCCTTTGCCTTCCAGTTTTTCCAGGCATTTTGGCCGAACACCTGTGCAGACAAAACTTCCGACTGCACGGCCGTTCTCGTCCACACCGTTTTGGACATATTTGAAGATGTCCTGCATCACGATGGTGTCGTTTTCCATTCCGCAAATCTCGGTAATGTGCGTGACTTTACGAACCCCGCCCTGCAACCGGTTGGCCTGGACAATCAGGCTCACGGCGCTGGCAATCTGGGTACGCATGGCTTTGATTGGCATTTCGAACCCGGCCATCATGATCATGGTTTCAATACGGCCGATGCAGTCGCGGGGAGTATTGGCGTGAGTCGTTGTCATCGACCCTTCGTGGCCAGTGTTCATTGCCTGCAACATGTCGAGGGCTTCCGGACCACGACACTCGCCGATGATGATTCGTTCCGGACGCATACGCAAACAGTTGCGAACGAGGTCAGTCGCGGTGACCTGTCCCTTGCCTTCGATATTGGCTGGGCGGGTTTCCAGACGAACGACGTGCTCTTGTTGCAGTTGCAATTCGGCGGCGTCTTCGATCGTAATGATGCGGTCCCCGTTCGGTATAAAACTGGACAGCGTGTTGAGCAATGTTGTTTTTCCGGAACCAGTACCGCCGGAAATAATGATGTTCAGCCGGGCCTTCATCGCTCCTTCAAGCAACATCACCATTTCGGGTGTGAAAGCCTTGTAGTTCAGCAGGTCTTCCAGCTTCAATGGGTTGGAACCGAATCGCCGAATGGACATCGCCGCTCCGTCCAGTGCCAGAGGCGGAATAATCGCGTTCACACGCGAGCCGTCTTCCAGGCGGGCGTCCACCATCGGGCAAGTCTCGTCAACGCGGCGGCCGACTTTGGAAACGATCCGGTCAATGATTTGCAGCAGATGAGCGTTGTTGCGGAACTCGACGTTGGTCCGTTCGACCTTGCCGTTGCGTTCCACATAGATGTCTTTGGGGCCATTGATCATGATATCGCTGATCGTCGGGTCTTTGAGCAACAGCTCCAGTGGGCCAAGGCCAAGTGTTTCGTCGAGAACTTCTTCAACCAGACGGTCCCGCTCCAGGCGGCTCATCAGGTTGCTTTCGCCATCACACAGGTGTTCGATGACAACGCGGATTTCGCGGCGCAAAACGTCGCCCTGAATCTCGCCAATTCGGCCCAGATCGAGTTTTCCGATCAGCTTCTGGTGAATCCGTTGCTTTAACAGGTCGTAGTCGTTGGACTTGCCCGGAGTACGTGAAGTTGTTCCGCTCATGACTGGCTCGCTCGTTCGTTGATTCGTCACACGATTGCTGGCTGGCTTCTTCGCATTTCATCCGGGAAAAACTCGCCGCCGGATTTCGACAACGCGGACCACCGGAAAAATGCTCGCAAAAACATAGCCCCCAATCGTCAGGGACAACCTGATCCGCTCCAATTTTCTGGAACGAATTGACACCTTGGACCGGACAATCGATACAGGCGAATCAATGCGTGGTTGTTCTGGCTCAAGGACGGGAAGGAAGAACCAAAAAATCAGCCCGAAGCGGCAAAACCGGTCGATCCCCAACGGTTTTTGACTGGCAAAAGCTGTCGGTGATCAACGGCGTCCGGGGTTTCGTTTTCCAAAGCTGCAGCCTGGCCGCCGTTCTGATATCCTGTGGCCAAACATTCGCGCCGCGCACAAGCAAAATTTCGCAGCCATGGGTTCACTTTCCGGAAATCTGCTCGTATCCATCCCGGGCCTCGTCGATCCGAATTTTTTTCGTTCGGTCGTCCTGTTGTTTCGCCACGACCAGGAGTCGGCGACAGGTTTGATTTTGAATCGCCAAACCGCTTTGCGTTTGACGTCGGTCGTCGATGATTTGCCGGAAGAGGAGTTTGCACCCGGAGTTCCGGAAGACTCGATATCCAGATTTCTTTTCTGGGGCGGACCGGTTCAAGGCCCATTGATGACGCTGCATGGCAGCCTATCCCATTCCGAATCGTCCATTCTGGGCGGCGTGCAATTTTCCGTTTCAAGGGAGAACGTAAAAAAGGTGATCTCCCAGTCAAGGCATCCGTTTCGGGTTTTCTCGGGATATTCCGGATGGGGTGCGGGCCAGCTGGAAGCGGAAATCGCTGCGGGAGGCTGGCTGGTTGTCCCGACGAGCAAGGAAGTTGTCTTCAACTCCGACCCAGGCCAACTCTGGCACATGGTTTGTGAAAACGCAGGACGCCAGATCATGCTGAATCCCGGTTTGTTGAAGGCCATGGGTGAGGGGCATGATCCCAGATTGAACTAGTCCGGGAATCGGTGAGAATGCCCGGTTCCAAAATGGTTTCGACTAGACCATCCGCCCATTCTTCCGAACGACGCATCGACGATCTTGAACATTTTGCAAATCATTTCCGGTCGTGATGTGAATGGCGCACTTGTCTATTGCAAGTTGTTGTCGGAAGAGCTGGTTCGCGCCGGGCACACGGTTACCATCCTTTGCCGGACCGGATCATGGATTGCCTCGCGGCCAATGGAAAGGATTCAGGTCATGGAATCAGACATGGACCGCTTCCCGCCGACGGAACTCCGGCGAGTCGCGGCGTGGATTGCCGAAAACAAAGTGGATGTGGTTCACACCCATATGAGCCGGGCCCACAATTTCGGTGTGTTGTTGAAACGCTTCTGTCGGATCCCGGTTGTTGCGACGGCGCATGCCCAATACATCCAGCTGCATTGGCGGTTCAACGATCTGGTTTTGGCCAACTCCAGTGCCACGACCCGTTTTCACCGACGTTACAATCTTGTGTCAGCAGCAAAAATCCGGACTGTTTTCTGCTTTGCCGATTTGCATCGGTTCCTGACGACTGGCAAAAAGCTGATTCCCTATATTCGCGGCGAGCTCCACGCGCGGGACGGGCGATTTCTGATTGGCGTGATCGGAGAAGTGATCGCGAGAAAGGGGCATCGGTATCTGTTCGAAGCGATGCCGCAAATTCTGGAGAAGATTCCGGACGCAAGAATTATCCTGATTGGGCGGTTTCACAGGCAGGAGAAATGTACCCGCGCACTGCGACACATTCAGAAAACGCTCAAACTGCACCGCCGGATTCACTGGCTGGGCCGCCGTGAGAACGTCAACGCCTATCTCTCGGCAATGAATGTTTGCGTTGTGCCGAGTATCGTCGAGCCGTTGGGGCTGGTCGCCGTCGAGTCCCAGGCCGTTGGTGTTCCGGTGGTTGCCAGCAACGTCGGTGGACTACCAGAGATCGTGCGGCATGAAGAATCCGGGTTGCTGGTCCCGCCGCGCGATCCCGGCGCAATTGCCGCCGCAGTCATTCGTCTGCATGGAGACGAACAATTACGATCGCGAGTAATTGAAAAAGGGCAAATCGATGCCGCAGAGATGTTTGATCCGAAACGACTCACAGCGCAGGTGGTCGAAGCCTACCAATCGCTGATCGAGTCGTTTCTGTCCCGCTAATTTCGGTTACCGGCCGAGGGTGTTTGGAGCCTGTGCCGCCGTGCGATCTGATTTCCCGGCCTGGCTGGTTCCTTCGAGGAAGTTGTCAATCTGGGCTTCTTCGAAAATCAACCGGCCTTTTTCTGCCATCGCCAAGTAGGTTTTTTGGTCGCGAATGTAGCTGGTCAATTGAGCTCGCACGTCTTCGAGACTGGACACAACCGGAGACGTTCGGCCGGTGCATAGCAGAATCAGGTACTTCTCGCCGTGTTGAATGACTTTCGAAATTTCACCGGCTCGCAGACTGAATGCTTCTTCTTCCATTTCAGGTTTTCCGCCGAAACGCTGGATTGGAGGAATCACGCCGAAGTTGGCCTGGGAGGTAGGGTCCACGGAATACTGGCTTGCGAGCTGGCCAAAGTACTCTTCGGTTGGGTTGGCCGCGGCCATCTGCCAAACTTTTAGGGCTTTCCGCTGATCATCAAAAACGATAGCCAACGCTTCCACGCGCGGCCCGTAGTTTGCCTCAAAGCCTTTTCTCAAATCTTCGTCGGCGATGGTGACTTCACTGGCAACCAGTTTCTTCAAAGCACAAGTCGGCCAAATGGTGTCGGCGATCAGGGAATCGGTTTGCGTCGGATCGTCGCCTGTCATGAATGACAACCAGGCTTCGATGTTCACTGTTCCATCTTTGTTCAAATAGGCGTCAGCTTCTGCGGCGCGGGTTACCTCGGCACGGATGTCGTCTTCGGTTACCTGGAGGTTGTTGGCCTGCATTTTCTGTTTCAGCAGCAAGCGGTTGATTTCGGCCGTCAGCATAGGTGAGCCGAATCGGGCGATGCATTCTTCCGCCAAATAGTCCAGCGTAATCTCGGAACCATCCACAGTGGCCGCAATCCCCGGCATTTGAGCACGCAATTCTGCGTCATTGAACACGTTGACGATTTTCACCGTTTGCTGCATTCGCTGAAACAGATCCGTCGCGGCCTGGGTTAATTTTGATTCGGACATGGCGTCGAGTAGTCGCTCGTGAATGGCAGGCAGGTCTGCCGGATTGATTTCCATTGCCGGAAAAATCCGTTCGCATTTGATAATCAAAAACTGCCCGGCGACTTCGACAACATTGCTGATTTGGCCGGGTTGCATCGCGAAAACAAGTTGTTCCATTTCTGGCGACGCGGTGTGACGGGCCAGCGGCGGCAACAGGCCTTTTACGGCTGCGCTGTTGGGATTGAGCGAGTGTTCCTTGGCGACCTGGCCAAATCGCTCAGGGCTCTGACTGACCATTTGCAGCAACTGGTCGGCCTTTTCGCGGCTGTCCGTAACGATCTCGCGAATTTGCACTTTCGCACCATATTCAAACTCCATTTGTTCCTGGAGTTCTCCTGGAGCAACTTTGATTTCATTCTGGGCCAATCTCCGTAGCGCCAGTTCCTGCCAGACGATATCGTTTTTGTATCGTTCTTCGGTCAGTTTGCGCTGCGTGCAAATCAGGGTTATGAATTTTTCGGCAGTCATGCCAAACGAAGCTGCCTTGCGAATGATTTCGTCGTTGACATCCTTCTCGGAAATCATGATTTGCTGTTTTCGGCATTCGTTGAAAACCAGCTGCTTGTTGATGATGCTTTCCAGAACAGTTTCCCCAAACCTCGACAAACAGGACGTCGAGATGTTCTCGCGCGTTATCTGCTGGCCATTCACCACGGCCAAGATCTGCATCGTTTGGTGTGCAGGGGCCGGGGCCTGCTGCGCGGCGTTCGCGTTTCGGGGCTGATTTGGTTGGGCCTGTGCCGATAGTATCTGCTGGAATCCAAAGCTCACCAAAATGGCAACGACCAGAGTCCTGAAACGGGGCAGCGACATTTGGGTTCCTCCCTGAACCGGATTCCGAATTTCTGCAAGAGATTCACACTTTGTGCCGCGGCAGCTCGTGCCGCAAGTTGGCCGAGTATATCGGCGGGTTCAAAACCTGGTCAAGGCAAATCGGCAATGCCAGCATCGCCGCCGCCATGTTGATTGGAATTGACCTTTGACGTCTCAAATGCATAAAAAACGTCCGCCATATTCCGGATTGGCAAAGCCGAACCGCCTCGAATCTCAAAAGGGATTGCCGCGTCATGCCCCGTCATGTCGTCATTTTGCCGTATTACTGCGAAGAAGAAGTCCGCCGCTATTGTCAGATCGCGCGCTGGATGAATCAACATTGCGGGAAACCCCTGGACTGCACGTTTCTGTTGGCTGCCAGTCCCAGAACCACGCATAGCAGTGAATTGAACGAAGCGTTTTCCCGACTGGGAGCATGCATCCAGTTCCAATGTCCCAGCCAGGTTTTTGGATATCCCCAGGGGCCAACAGCCATGTTTTGGGACTCGATGGACTTTGTTGCCAGGGAATTTTCAGGAAACGGATTCGCCCTCTGGTTTGAATCGGACATGATCGTGACCAGCGGTGATTGGCTGGAACAACTTGCCCAGGAATGGGACCGGGAACCTGAAACGCCTGTAATGATGGGCTGTTACGTTCCGCACGTTTACAAGTTCCGCTGGTTGCGAGAGAAAAAATTGATGCTCAACCCGCATATCAACGGGGGGGCGTGTTACGCCACCGACTTTGCAAAACGGATGCCGGAGAAGGCCCGCGACGGCGTGTTTGACATGGCGATTTATTCTCCTGCCAGAAAAGCCGGTCCCGTTATCGCCACAGGCAAAATCGGTTTCTCGACGACGGCCTCGGTTCGGCGGGATCTTCGGGCTGGCAATCGGTGTGTTCTGCATGGTTTCATGCAGGACAAGGACAGGTTCATCGAAGAAGCATTGCGGCCGGTTTCCAGTTCGGAACGGGCAACGGCACTGATCCGGATTCCGGCCTGGATGACGATTCTTCGCCGGAAGATCAAAACGTTGTTTTTCCGCAAGGGCCCCAAGGCGATGCTGGAAAACCTGATGCTGGCCCAAAGACATTGTCCGACCGGACGCTTGCCTGCGGATTTCAGTTAGCAGGCTATTGAGGATTTTGCATTTCGAGGTGGTTTTGGCTTCCAGCCGAAATTTTCAAAAGCGTGCTGGAGAAAAGCGCTTTGGTTGGAAGCCAAAACCACGTTATTGAAACACGTTCCTGGATGAATATCGAAAAAACGCCTTCAATCTGTTTGTTTTCAATATCGCCGCGTGGCATTTCGCTCTGGCTTTGATTTCGCCTTCGCCGGTACAGTATCGGCCAGACAAATCACTGGAAAAACTGGTCCGGTTGCCTGATTGAAAATGCTCGCGGAATGGACAGTGTTGGATTCTTTGCATCTATGAGCCGAATTGCCCATTTTAATACTTATCCCCATGGCGGTGCTGCGGTAGCAGCAAGACGGTTGAGCAGTGAGCTAAACCGCCTGGGCGATCAGAGTACTTTGTATTGGTCGCATTCCAATCGTGAAATGGCATCTCAATCCGGGCTGTGTGAAATTCCAATCGATCGCCGCAAGAAGAGTGCGATTCTCAATCTGTTGACCAAGCCGTTTCGAATTATGCGCCGGCGATCGATTCAACTTGCCTGGCAGAATGAAGTCGAGCCGCGTGACCGTTCCCTGGAAGTTTTTTCGCTGGCCGAACAATTCAAGCCGGAAATTCCCGACTGGAGCCAAATTCGTGCGGACGTGGTGCAGCTCCACTGGATTGCCTTCATGGCGGACTGGCCGACTTTTTTTTCGGCAATTCCAGACAGCGTTCCCATCGTATGGACGCTGCACGACATGAACCCCTTTTCTGGCGGCTGCCATTACAGCGGAGGATGCAGCCGGTTCCAAAGCGGCTGCGGAAGTTGCCCGCAACTGGTCGGCTCAAATCCCCTTGATGTTTCGCGCCGCGCGATGGTTGCAAAACGAAAATCGCTGGAGGGAAAACGGGTGCATGTGGTATCTCCCAGCGAATGGCTGGCCGAACTTGCGATGCAAAGTCCGGTCTGGCCCAGGGGAACCGGGTTTTCGGTCATTCGGTACGGCTTGCCAGTCGATTTGTTTACTCCTCTGGATCGGGAGAGCAGCAAAAAGGAATTCGGCATAGGGCCAGACGAAATCGTGATTGGTTTCGGTGCCGAATCGATTGGTAACCGTCGAAAAGGGTTTGCACAGCTTCTGGCGGCTTTGAATATTATCGACGCGATTCCTGATCGGCCGAAGTTGACCGTATTGTTGATGGGTTCATTCAGTCCCGATCAAAAGGATCAACAGGTGCCTGGCGTTGGCCGTACAATACAGCTGGGCTACGTGGCCGACGAAAAAATGCAGGCGAAGTTTTATTCGGCTTGCGACATGGTGATTGTCCCATCACTCGAAGACAACCAGCCCCAGATGGCTCTCGAATCGATGGCTTGTGGTACACCGGTCGTCGCGTTCGAAACGGGCGGAGTCTCCGAATTTGTTCGTGACGGAGTAACAGGCAAACTTGCACCGGTTGGTGATTCGGCGGCTTTGGCCAGCTCGATTTTGGAATTGGCCAGGGATCAGGAGTTGCGGACATGGTTGGGGCATCGTTCGCGATTGGTTATTACTCGCGAGTTTGAACTGTCCCAACAAACGGTAAGGTATCGCGAACTTTATGGCCAATTGTTGCCCAAGCGAAGCCTTCAGGCAGCCTAGCACATGCTGGGCGTCGGCATCCAGCAAGGTCATGCAAATCGGTTCAGCGATGTTGTCGCGAACTTCGGGTCGGACATCCGGTCATTTGTGGCTACCGACGTTTTCCAGCCGTTGAAACAGCCTTATACTGCTGAATGAGCCGGGTTCGAGTTCTGCTGGTGCCGAATCCGGAAGACAATGATCGCTTTTCCATCTACAACAAACAGAAAATCATGGTTTCGGTTCGATTGCCTGACGGTTCGTTGAGGTCGTATGACAAAGCAGTCACTTTGCTGGACGTCGCCAAGAGTATTGGTTCGCGTTTGGCCAAGGACGCTTTGTGGGGTGAAGTCGATCAACAGCCGGTTCCACTCGATCACCCGATTCGTGAGGGGAGCGAAGTCGCACTGAAAATTGTCACCAAGAACGACCCTGCAGCGCTGGCAACGATGCGGCACAGCTGTGCACACGTAATGGCCCGCGCGGTAATGCGGCTGAAAAAGGGCGTCAAACTGGCTTTCGGCCCGACCATCGACGGCGGATTCTATTACGACATGATGATGCCGGAGCCGCTACAGGAGAGCGATTTTCCTGCGATCGAAGCCGAGATGAAAAAAATCGTCGAGCTGGATGAGCCTTTTGAGCGGGTTGAGCGAAATCTCGTCGATGCGGCCAAAGTTTGCGCTGACTTGCACCAGGATTTCAAAGTCGAACATATCGAGACAGGGCTGGCCGATCAGGATTCGGTTTCGTTTTATCAACAGGGCGAATTCGTTGACCTTTGTCGCGGACCGCATGTTCCTTCGGCGGGGCGAATCGGTGCATTCAAGTTGTTGACGATTGCCGGCGCGTATTGGAAAGGGGACGAGCGAAATCCGCAGCTTCAACGGTTGTATGCGACCGCGTTCTTTACCCAGCAGGAACTGGACGAGCATTTGGCTCAGGTCGAAGAAGCAAAAAAGCGTGACCACCGCGTGTTGGGAAAGCGGCTGCACTTGTTCCACATCGACGACATGGTCGGCCAGGGACTGGTGCTTTGGAGTCCGAAGGGTGCGTTTGTTCGGCAACAGCTGCAGGATTTTATTTCCGGGCATCTGCGTCGTCAGGGCTACGACCAGGTTTTCACTCCGCATATTGGCAAGCTGGAACTTTATAAAACCAGTGGTCACTATCCGTACTATCAGGAAAGCCAATACCCGCCACTCGTTCAGCGCGAACAGCTGGACCAATTGGCCAAGGAAGGCTGCAGTTGCGGCGAGTTAGCGAACCGGATGAGTGCCGGCGAGATCGACGGATACTTGTTGAAGCCGATGAATTGCCCGCACCACATTCGGATATATGCTTCACAGCAACGGAGCTACCGCGATTTGCCAATTCGGTTTGCAGAATTTGGAACTGTATATCGCTGGGAGCAGTCCGGTGAGATCGGCGGGTTGACTCGTGTTCGCGGATTCACCCAGGACGACGCTCACTTGTTCGTTACCCAGGATCAATTGTCCGAGGAACTGGCCGGCTGTTTGGAACTGGTCAAAATTGTCTTCGCGGCAATCGGCATGGAAGACTATCGCGTGCGGGTCGGACTTCGCGATCCGGAGAGTGACAAGTATGTCGGCAATCCGGAAAATTGGGATCTGGCCGAGGACGCTTGTCGAAAAGCGGCGGCCAGCCTGGGAGTCGAGTACAGCGAAGAAAAAGGCGAAGCGGCTTTTTATGGCCCGAAGATCGATTTTGTCGTTCGCGACTGTATTGGCCGAAGTTGGCAATTGGGAACTGTGCAGGTCGATTACAATTTGCCCGAGAGGTTTGGGCTGGAGTACATCGGGGCTGACAACCGTCCCCATCGCCCAATCATGATTCACCGGGCTCCGTTTGGTTCCATGGAGCGGTTCATCGGCGTACTCATTGAGCATTTTGCTGGTGCTTTTCCCTTGTGGTTGGCACCAGAACAGTGTCGGGTTTTGTCGGTAAGTGAAAAATCCGAGGAGTACGGTCAGGATGTGCAAAAACGGTTGATTGCTGCCGGTTTGCGGTGCGAAGGTGACTTCCGCTCGGAAAAACTGGGTGCCAAAATTCGCGATGCCGGGATGCAGTTGATCCCCTACAGCCTGATTGTCGGGCCGCGGGATGCAGAGGCCGGTACCGTTTCGGTGCGGGATCGGGCTATGGGTGAAAAAGGTGACCTCGGAGCGATGGCCGTCGATCAATTGATCCAGTACATGCTGAAGGAAGTAGCGGAAAAGAAAGTTCGAAACACTTTTCAGAACACTGTTTCCATGGACAGCGGCCAGGCCCGGAACGAATATTGATGATTCTGGCAGACGTTTCGCCATAATGCTTGCTTTACCTGATTTTACTGCTCCGCTATAGTTGCATTGCGGAACGGTTCCGCGAAAATGATGTTTTGACGGGTTGTTCCCTTCCGTAGTTGAATCAAAGGGGATTTTGTCTCGGGTTGGTTTTGGAATTCGGGCTCGCTGCCAGAATCGGAACGGCCCATTGTTTTGAAAACAGGAAGAGGATTTGGCAATCAATCAACGCGACAGCCGTGACCGGAACGCAAGCAAGGACCAGACCAGACTGAATGATCAGATCAGGATTTCACCGATTCGGGTGATTGATGAAAACGGAGAGCAGTTGGGAATTATTCCAACCCGCGATGCACTAAACCGGGCCCGTGATATTGGCCTGGATCTGGTGGAAGTGGCTCCTGAGTCCAAGCCGCCGGTTTGCCGAATCATGGATTACGGCAAATTCAAGTACGAGAAAAACAAGAAGTCGCACAAGAACAAATCCCACACGATCAAGCTCAAGGAAATTCGCGTTCGACCCAAGACTGGCGAGCACGATATCGAGTTCAAGGTGAAACAGGCGATTGGTTTTCTTGAGCACAAGGACAAAGTGCAGGTTACAGTCCTTTTCCGCGGTCGTGAATTGGCCCACATTGAAGAGGGGCACAAGGTTATGCAGCAGATTCTGGAATTGTTGCTACCACATGGCAAAGTCGAAAGTTCGCCATCCCAGCAGTCGCGCCGGATTCTGTGCACGATTGCTCCGAAGGTTGGGAAGTAGTCCGCGATTTGGCTATCGTGGTATCAGATGATCTATCACCGGCGGAAGGACCAAAACGTGATTAGATCTGCCGAATCGATGTCCATTTTTGGAGTTGCCGGTCCCCCCCCCGTGAGTCAGGTATTTTCGGCGGGCCAAAATCGCGATAACGGGCAATTCAAACCCGAAACATCGAATTCGGGCGTTTCCACACTCCCAATTGTTAAAACCGTGTTAAACTTCCCAAACAGCGCCTATTATCAGCTAGACACGGTTTTAGCAGAAGCTATGATTTACGGCAGGATTTGACCCAAAACCCACCCGCCCATTTTCTTGGGCTGCTTATCGAACCTGGAGAAATACGCCATGAAATTCACCGCAACACGATTTGTTGCCACCCTTGCCATCGCAGTTTGGTCAATGACTGGCATTGCCAAAGCAGATACCATCGCCGGATGGACTTTTGAAGTCAGCATCCCAACAACCAGTGGCCCTCATGCTGCTGAAGTTGGATTGGGAGCTGCAACCGGCTTTCACTCCAACGGCTTGGCTGTTTATTCCAATCCGTCAGGGAACGGATCAGTTGAATCGTTCAGCTCAAATTTTTGGTCTGTGGGCGATTTTTACAACTTCTCGGTTTCCACAGTAGGCTTGCAGAACATCATGATTTCCTGGGACCAGACTGGAAGCAATACCGGTCCTCGCGACTTCGACTTGCAATACAACGATGGCTCGGGTTTTGTAACTGCAACGTCGTACAGTCTGACTCTTGAAGCGTGGTCTTCCGCCACCTACAACGCCCTAAGTACAAGGACCTTCAATTTTTCGGCGAATACGTCCCTCAACAACAATTCGACTGTTCAATTCCGCCTTCTGAATACGAACACCACCTCAGTAAATGGAGGTACCGTTGCAACCACGGGAACAGGGCGAGTGGATAACATTGTCATTTCCGGCAGCCCGATTCCTGAACCAGCTACGGCCGGTTTCGTTTTGCTGATGGTCGCCGGTATTGCGGGTGTACGCTGCCGTAGCTAATTCGATCGATGCGGTTTTATGCGGTTTTAGGTCAATAAGATCCAGACGCCTCGGGAAGTCTTCCCGAGGCTTTTTTTTGCGCCTGGTCATTGCCCGGAATTGGGTTTTGCCTGCTCTGGCCTGGATGATTCAGGCTGAACCATGGCAATCAGTGTTTGGCCAGCCTCAGGTTCCAATGGCGTGTCAGCCGTAATCACGTGCAGGTTTCCGGATTCCACATACATCGCAATAAATGCCTTTTCCCCGTGCATTTTGCGAAAATCGTCGATCCCAAACTCTTCACTCAGTTTGGTTGCCCGGAATCTCCACCCCTGGCGATATCGGGTGCGTAATGCATTTTCATCGTGTTCGGGCCCAAACAAAACCCTACCGCCAACATTTCCTTCCTGGGACGATCGAGTCCCTTTTTTCGAATCGCCTGGTGCCAGCCGGTAAACGTTCTTCTTTCCGAACAAATGGGCATAATCGTTGGCAGCCAATTCGTTGACTTCATCGTTTCGTGTTACGGCAAACAACCGGCCCACGCCCGACAATTCCAGCTGTTCTTCGACTTCTTCCGAAAGGATGCTCGCGCAATAGGCTGTCAGTCCCTCTTGGCGGGCTTTGGAAATATGCGAATAGTTTGTATCCGCCAAAATAACCGGGAACATGGCCTTTTGCACAACGGTCGCCAAATCGCGAACCCAGTCCGTGGTGCTCGCGAACAACAGGCCCTGGGGATTGGTGTCCGCCAAATCCAACATCCGCGCCAATGGAGCGGCCAATAAAGCATAAAACGCAACCGTGCTGACAATCACGAGAAAGATGACTGATTCCAGTTCACGCGTGCTGGCAACCAATGATTCCAAATTCTCATCGTGACTGGCCAACGTCAACACTTTCAAGGCGAAAACGCTGCCGACTGCGGCGGCCACGATTCCCCGGGGAGCGACCAGCGCCAGAAACAGTTGCTCCTTGAAGGGAGTTCCAGTTCCAGCCAGCGAAATGAAGATCGATGCCGGACGGACAACGACAATCAACGCGACCACAAACAAAATGGCTCCAGGCCCATGATTGGCCAGTTGTCCCAAATTAAGTCGCGAACCCAGCACAATAAACAGGCACGAGATCAGCAGGATGCCGAGGTTCTCCTTGAACTCGACCACGTGGCCAATCGAAATCGATTTCATGTTGGCCAGAAAAACACCCAGTGCAGTGACCGTCACAAGTCCCGATTCGGGGATGATCCAGTTCGATAGGGCGTCACTGCCGAGTGCCGCCGCCAGAAACACCACGCCATGCAGAAAATCCGGAATCAGCAACCGGTTGACCAACAAACCAAGCATGCAGGACAAAATCCAGGAAAAACCTATCCCAAGTGCTGCGGTTCAGAGTAACAGCCAAATGGCGGCCAATACCGGCTGTTCCGATCCGACGTGAATCACCTGCCCGAAAACCAGCACGGCCAGAACCAGTAGAAAATCATCTGGGCCAGCACACCCAAAACGGGCACTGTCGCAATGTAATAGAAAAGATGCTCGCTCAAGTTTTATTCCGCAATCAAAAGCCAATTGACAATGGTATTGGCTGAAAGCAGAACAAAAACGGCGATTACTGAGAACCCGGCTTGCCCGGAATTAAGGACTTGGAATTGCGACGATCTCGCCGGCGTCCCGTGTACAGAGAGCGGCCAAGACCTGAATGCTGACCGACTGGGACATGAACTCTGTATTGCCAGCTGCGAACAACACGTTGGAAGCGCCAGGGTGAAAACTGTAGGGCTCGTTGTCGTTCTTTTTGTTCATCACGTTCACGCAACCAGCCGCCGGTCCGCCCCCCTCGATCGATCCGTCGGAGTTTGCACCGTCCAAACTGAACGGGCCTTCGCTGTCCGCCCATCCAATTCCCTGGTCGTTCGAAAGGTCATACCGGGGCCGACCGTTCGCACGATAAACTGTTGGCCGTCCACCCGCTTCAACAATCATCATTGTGTAAGTCGTTCCGTCACCGATGTCGCCAAAACGGGTTCGCGAATTTCGATGCATGACGGCGAAGCGGTTCTCGGAGTTGTAAAGCGGCCGGGGGAAATGCGGATTGATACTGGCTGGCTGAACGCCCTGGATCGCTTCGTAGTCTGTCGGAGCAATCGGGTTTGAGAAGGTCATCGCAGGCCGGGGCGATTTTGCAACTGCCGACAATACATCTTCTCGGGATGGCACGCTGGGGCATTCAAATCCGGGAACCGGTACAGCAGCGGACACCGCGTTGGTGGACTCCCACCAATTTAGTTTCGGATCATAAAGGTCGGCCAGAGCTCCCTGCTCCAGAAACGGAAGAATGATCGGTCGCCATCCCATGTACTTGCCATTCGGATTTCCCGGTCCAACCATCGTCCACCCGGACGCCGGAAACACACGATGGGCACTCTCGAAATTGTGCAACGCCAGTCCCAGTTGTTTGAGATTGTTCAAACACTGCGTGCGCCGGGCCGCTTCGCGAATACCCTGGACAGCGGGAAAGAGCAGACTGACCAGGACCCCAATAATGGCTATCACCACCAACAACTCTACCAGGGTAAAGCCGGCACGGTTCAGCCGATTTTGGGGAAAAGCATTCATGTCCCAATTATGAGTTGTGATGCGTCCGCAGGCAATCACGCAGCTGAAGAATTTGGTGGCCAGCCCCTGTCCTTTCCGATCGAATGATCGACACAGTCGTCAAAAGTAGCTCGGTGAATTGAATTTGGGGTAGTGGGCGAGGCTACGAGTCCATTGGTTTTCGAGTCCTTTTCATCGCAAATTCACGAGGACTCGTAGCCTCGTCCACTACGGCGAATCCCAATTTCAAATGTTGGCGAAGTTCTACGCCAACTTGAACCCTTCGATTTCCTGCCGGACCTGGTCCAGGAAATTCGCCGCTCCGACGCCGTTGGCAACGCGGTGATCGAAGCTGAGCGTGGCGACGACCGTCGAACGGAACTTGAACGATTTGACATCGGGAACCGGATTCGGCCACGCCTGACCGATGGCCAAAGTCGCCATCGCCGGAGTAACAATCGCAGGAATGCCCCAGCGCATGCCTGCTTTGCCAATGTTTGAAACGGTCAGCGTTGTTGATTCGTCCGCCTGGTCTTTTCCGTCGCGAGCCTGTTCGATCGATGCCGCAAGGGCGGCATAAAAACCGGTTTGGTCCATTTGGCAAGCGTCCCGAACGACGGCGGTCACAAGCACGTCGCCTGGCAAAGCGACAGCGACGCCGATGTTGATCCGTCGAAAGACTTTCAGCGACCTGCCATCGGAGGAAATGCCGCTGCGGAACCGGTCGTGTTTTTTCATGGCCTGGACGACACACCAGCATGCGGCTGCGAAAGCAGTTGGCCCGCCACTCTCACGTGATTTTTCGCGGGCGGCTTCGAGCTTGCTCCAGTCCACATCAGTTGCAACCGTCACCGGAACCGTGGCCTGGGTGCCTCGCGACAAACGATAATTGAGTGTGATTTGCGATTGCGGCAATGAGACGACTTCGTAAACGTCGTTGCTGGCCAAAGGTGCCGCTTTCGGTGCAGCTGATCCACTTGCCACAGGAGCCGCCGAACCGTTCGATCCGCCTGCCGCGATCCACGCATCGACATCGTCGGGCATCAACTTGCTGCCGCCTGCCGGAATCTGTGCCGCGACGTCCAATAAACCCTTTTCTTTCAAATACCGGCGCGTTCGTGGCGGAATCTGAACATCGGAACGAATACGGGTCGCTGTTGCCGTCCCGCCCGACGATTTGTCCGAAGACTTCGCCGGCATTTTTTCGGGAGCGTGGCTACTAGCCGGTCCGTGACCAGCCGCCATTTCCTGAACGCCTTCGGCCACTTCCATTTTGGCGATCTCGGTTCCAATTGACAGCACTGAACCGGTCTCGACCAGCCATTCGATCAGTGTTCCGTCATAAGGCGACTCGACATCGGTCGTCGCCTTGTCGGTTTCCATCACGTAAATCGGATCATCGCGTTTGACTTTTTCGCCGGGCTTTTTGAGGAATTCAACCAACAGGGCTTCCTGCAGACCCTCACCGAGTTGCGGAATCCTGACTGAGATGATGGGCATCGAACGCTATTCCTCCAAAGTTTTTTCAATGGCTGCAACCACCTGATCGAGATCGGGCAACGCGGCGTATTCGTAAATTGGGTTGTAACCAATATGAACATCTTCCCGCGACACAAGTTGCGGTGCGCTCAGGAAACTGCCGAACGACTCTTCGTTGCTGACCAGCTCCGAGATGATCATTTGGCCAACGCTACACGAGCGGTTGTCTTCCTGAACCACGACCAGGCGACCGGTCTTTTCGATGCTCCTGGCCAAAGTCTCACGATCCCATGGAATGATCGATCGCAAATCGATGACTTCGACTTCCGCTTGATCAGCCATCCGATCGGCGGCAGCCAAAGCCAACTCCATTCCATTTCCCCAGGCAACGACTGTAACGTCCTGCCCCTCGCGACGAATTCGTGCCTTTCCAAATCCGACGGCAGGAACTACTTTGGGGCAATCCATTTGCAAACGGAAAAGATGTTTCGGGATCAGGAAGATCGTCGGATCCTCGGTATGCATCGCAGTCCAGATCATTGCCGCGGCATCTTCGGGCGTGCTCGGCACGACAACTCGCAGGCCAGGAATATGTCCGAACATCGCTTCGTTTGCCTGGCTGTGCCACAACGAACCGCCCGGCAAATATGCGCCGTACGGAGCGTACAACACCATAGGAACTTTCCATTCGCCAAACGTCCGCCATCGAAGCGTTGCCATGTTCTGCGAAATCTGGTTCCAGGCCGGACCGACGAAGTCAACAAATTGAAGTTCGAAGACGGGCCGCATTCCATAACTGGCCATGCCAATCCCAACGCCCATGATCGTCGCTTCGGCCAATGGTGCGTTGAAGACACGTTTCGGAAAGGCGTCGGACAACCCCGACGTCAGGCCAAACACTCCACCCTTGGGGTCTTCGATGTCTTCGCCAAAGAAAACGTATTTGTCGTCGGCCTCCAAACCTTTTTGGAACACCGAATTCATGGCATCCACCATTCGCCACTTGCGTCCACCTTCGATCGGCGGTGATTCCGGAACGGGCAACTCGCCGAACAAATGGTCGAGCGTCTCTTCGGCACGAGGATCTTCCAGCTTTTCTGCTTCGATGTATTCGCGATCAACGCGGGCGTCGATCTCCGACTTCATCTGCTCCCACTCGTCGGCGTCCAGTTCCCCGGCATCGATCAACTCAGTCGAAAGAACGAGGATCGGATCGCGTTCCGCCATCTCGTCGATTTCGTGTTGAGGGCGATAAACTCGATGGTCGTCGCTGCTGGTGTGGCTGCACAGCCGATCCAGCTGGCAAACCAATACCGTCGGACCATCGCCGCTACGGGCCCGGTGAATCGCTGCCGAACCCGCCTCGTACACACGATCGGGATGACGGGCATCGACGTGAACGATTCCAAGGCCTTCGTTAAAAACGCCCAGCTTGAACGGATTGAATTTTTCGGTGTTCGTGCTGATCCCATACTGGTTGTCTTCGACGATCAACACGATTGGCAATTGGCGTTCGACTGCGAACGAAATCGCTTCGTAGAATTCGCCTTGTCGTGCTGCCGCGTCACCGACCGTTGCTACTACAACATTGGCTTTGTCTGCCATCTGCATCGACCAGGCAACTCCGCAAGCCGGCAGCGCGTTCGCTCCGGTCGGAGTCGGTACGCTCCAGATGTTGTGTTTTCGCGACGAGTAATGACCCGGCATTTGCCGTCCGCCGCTGCCCGTATCACGCTTGGCAAAGTACGCCTTGGCCAACTCGGAATTCGGTACACCTTTGGCCAGCACCATCGCGCGGTCACGATAATACGGAAACAGGTAGTCGTCTTTTTCGAGCAGGTAACTGATCACGGCCATCGGTTCGTGGCCCATCCCCGCGACCTGGAACCAGCCTTTGCTCTGCCGGTGCAGCACGCCTTCGCGGCGATCACCCTC
>JAYVKA010000120.1:0-2928 GCA_043768885.1 Planctomycetota bacterium | reverse complement strand
CAAGCCGTCACCAAACTCTTTTTCACGGCTTCATCCGTGACCGGAGATCCCTCACAAATCAAAGCAACCATCAGTTAACCCATGGCAGTCTTTGATCTGTCCCCCTTTGATCTGTCTCGCCGATAAATAACTGGCGTCAAGCTTTTCCCGGTATTTGTGGCCCAAATTGGTGTAACCTCTCCCCGGAGCAGTTTGTCACCGGCAGAGGGATGCCACGATATGCAGCGCGCTGCATATTCCAATATCACTGCGCGCTGCATATTTCCTGAATTCACGATGCTTGGGTCAATGCTGTTCGGAGCGGGAACGCCGGAGCAAGGTTGAGCAACGTCTGGAGTCAGTTACCGACGAGTAATGAAGGTCAAAGTTTTGGCCGAACGGGTGGTGAAAAATGTTACTGCTCCAAACCACTGGACAACGACCGGCAGCGGGTGGAGTTTTTGTTTGCCCTCTACGAAAAACTGACCGCTCCACTCACGGCTTCTCTGACCAAACCGAAGCGAACCCGCGCGGCCAGGAAAAAATCGTAAAAAAACCAGTCAAAACGGCAGATGCTGGGCCGGAAACCGCGAAATGCCGCAAATTGGCCGGTATTTGCGTGAAGGGAACGGCTGCTTTCTCGGGGAGAACGGCCGCTTGCGGGCAGGGAATGGCTGCTTGGATGCGGGGAATGGCTGCTTGCAGGCAAGTTATGGCGGCTTGCAGGGAACGGCCGACGGTATTCAGGGAATGCCCGCGTGCGACCGGCGAAAGATTGTTGCCTGGTTTTTGCGGTAACAAATACTCCCGGCGGGACTTGAACCCACGACCCCCGGTTTAGGAAACCGGTGCTCTATCCACTGAGCTACGGGAGCAAAATGAATGCTGGAAATGATTTTGATGCGGTTTGTTGTCGGCTTGTAATTGTAATGTGCGGGAGACTGAATGGGCCAGTTTACCCCGAATGAGTGCGGAGGGCAGGGCCGGGGACATGGTGCTGGCGGGATGTGCTGGCGGGTCTGGCTGATGAAAACGGAACTTTTGGTATTCGGGCTGATTTGCTACAAGGCTGCGGTGATTCCAGGTTCGATCCACCGATTCTTTCGCAGCCATCATGAGCCATCATTCTCGTAGCACGCCAATTCCGGATCGGCCGGGGCACGCCGCCATTGGCCGAAAGGCTGTTTTGGGCGCCGTGATATGTGCAATCATTGGAACTGGTTGTGTGTGGGCGTTGGGGACACGAATTTGGCAATTGATCCAACCGGCGACGATTGTCTGGGACGATGTTCCGGTGGCCGAGGAAGTGCCACCCGATTTAGTCAATGCAATCGTGCGGGGAAGAGTAACCGCCGAAGATTTGTCCGACAGTGCGAGGGAAGATTCCAACAGTGGCAACCGCAGCGGCTCTCGAATCGCTGAGGAACGCCGATTGTTGGGCGAAATGTT
This sequence comes from Planctomycetota bacterium, assembly GCA_043768885.1. Classification (GTDB taxonomy): domain Bacteria; phylum Planctomycetota; class Planctomycetia; order Pirellulales; family Pirellulaceae; genus BJ22. The sequence continues at coordinate 1,500 of JAYVKA010000120.1, read as the reverse complement.
CCCGCGACATTCGGAAACCGGAAACGGCTCCAGAGTGAATGAGCAAGACCCGGGGCAGCCGGTTCGGTCTGCGGCCGGGAATCGAATGGCGAAAATCCCTGATCCGATTCCAGACCTTGAAATTTCCATTCCCGAACCTGTCCCGGCTAACCCAAACGAATCGGTAAACATCGCGCCAAAATCAAATGTCCTGGTCAGTTCGACGCCGTGGCGCGGGGCTGGAGATGTTGCTCATGAAAAGCCTGACCCGACGAAAGATTCCGAAAAGCCGTTTGTGCCTCAAGCTCGTGCATGGCCTGACTCACCAACCGAATCAGAGAAGTCGTTTGTGCCTCAAGCTCGTTTTGGAATGGGATCGATTCCGAATGACAAGCCGGCCACGATGCCGAACGAGGCGTCTGCCGAAGAAGATTTGAAATTTCCCCAGAAATTTCCGGGTCAAGACGCCGTGTTGCCTTCGGCATCAATGCGGCCTCCGCGGCTGATACAAACTTCTGACAAGAAGCCGCCAGTAGTCGATGAACAGGTCGAACAGGCGAACGCGACATCGCCTTTATCGGAACTGACCGACGCATTGGGCGATTCGGTGCAAAAACTGCAACGCCAGCCGTCGGTGACATCCGTGATGGTTTTCAATCAAAATCGGGGAGAGGTTTCCGATGAACGGCTCGTTACGGTCGAAGAAGGCGATTCGTTTTGGACGATTGCCCAGCGAGTCTATGGTGATGGAAACTGGTTCCAGGCGATCTATTTCGAGAATCGGGGCCAGGTCGACGACTACGATTCTCTCGAAGCGGGCCAACAGCTGAAATGCCCGTCGACTGAAACGCTTCAGAATAAATATCCAAACCTTGTTCCGGTGATTGAAGTCAAAACGAGAGAGTCGGGAGGTGAAATCGAACGAGGCCGGGTTTATTGCACGATGGCTGGCGATACACTGTTTGGCGTTGCCCGGCAGCAATTGGGGCAGGCCTCGCGGTACATGGAAATCGCGGAACTCAACCGAAACGTCCTGGGCCAGTCGATTGGCCACCTCGACCCGCTGCCAGAAGGGCTGAAAATCGTCCTGCCCAAACCCATTCCCTGATTCGTGAACCAGCCAGAATTGCCCATCCAGAAAATCGTATCGGGCGGCCAGACTGGAGTGGACCGTGCGGCGCTGGACGTCGCGATCTTTCTGGAAATTTCCCACGGCGGATGGTGTCCGCGAGGACGATTGGCCGAAGACGGCGCGATCCCTGACGTCTATCAGTTGCGGGAAACAGTGACCGAAGAGTATTCGACGCGAACGCGGCAGAATGTGATTGATTCGGACGGCACCCTGATCATCTACGAGGGCAAGATGTCGGGCGGAACCGCTTACACTTTGTCGTTCGCCCGCAAGATGAAACGGCCGGTGTTGGCAATCCGTTTGGAAGATCGGATCGCAAAGATCGGCGACGTGAAAACCTGGCTTCGGGAAAACAATGTTCAGGTCCTAAACGTCGCCGGGCCGCGAGA
>JAYVKA010000119.1:0-2125 GCA_043768885.1 Planctomycetota bacterium | reverse complement strand
CAGATCCCCTTCCTGAGACCGCCGCCGCAGCCTACATCCGTGATCAATCATCCTCCATTCATTCGCATGGAAGCCCACTCGATTCCGCCGACAGGAAACCGACACGCTGTCTATTCAGTCCCTGCCTGTTTGATCGAGCAACCGGGGGCTTATCGATTGACGGTTCGGTTGCGATCGCGGGCCGAACCGATGTACTTCATGCGTTTTTGCAACGCCACCACCGACATGATTCGCTCGATGCAGGAAGGGACCGTCGATTTCCACGTGCAGTCCGTTGTCTTCGAAGTTCAGAAATAGACCCCCTACCGATGGACAGCGTTATGTTCCAGCCAAATTGTTGCCAAACGCCAGAAACAATCAGCCGCAAGGCGATTGCCTCCGTTCTTTACATTTCATGCGTTAACAACAGTGTGCTTGCGCACAGCGGCTGATCAAACAATGGCTCCTCCCAAATAGTTGACAAACGAATTCATGCCGTTCGGCTCACGAACAACACGAACATTGCTGGCCCTGATGCTGTGCATCGGCGGCATTGGCGTCATTGTGTTGCGAGCCGGTCGGTCTTCGGAACCGGTTGTCGCTCTGCCCGATTCGAAAAGCTCCATTTCATTGCAACTTGCCCGGGCCCTGGAAAACCCTGTACAGGAAATCCCCAGCACAATTGCCGATGAACCGACTCGAATTCAATCCATTCGAGCTCTGCCGCCGGTTCCAGTTGTCGATGTTGCAATCCGACAATCTCCACCAATAAAACCGGCAGCCGAACAGTCACCAATCGACACTGTTGATACCCACGCGAAGGCTGAACCGGTTTCCAATCATTACGTGCGGACCGATCAATCCGAATTGCCCCTCGGTCCGCCACTCACTCCCGACGGGAGTTCGCCGGAGAATCCCGGTTCTTTTCCAGTCAACGAAGATGATTGGTTCGTCGTTAGGGATGATTCAGAGTCAAGCGAATCCAGGACTAGAGAAACCAAACCACTAGATCGGCCAACCTCGCGTTACTTACTGCCAACGACTGCCAATAACCAGTCCGTGATGGCCGCATTTGTTTCGACAATCCCGACACCAGCCATCCTGGCCGCCGCCATTCCGGCAGCCGATCCACAGCCGGTTTCAAAAAACCAAACGCCTGCCTCCCAGAGTCCAGACCTCGCTCGGGCAACGAACTATCAATTGGCCGAGCAACCCCGAATCGGCGAGCACTCTCCCAAATCGCCGCCGGAAATCGATTGCCGGGCTACAGCCGTTCCCCCAGCTCAGGTCGAATTCCAGCCCGACCTGGAATGGAGTCCGACGCACGACCCCTCGGCCGACATGGCGATCTACAACGAGAAAGCGTGCCAGCCAACCCAACGACCAGCCGTCGAGCTGTTTCGCCCCTGGTATCAACGCGGACCAATTCCAGAGAATCACAGCTGGTTCGGCTTTCATAACCCCGACCAGTTCCAATTCATCGTCGCCGGTGACCAGCGGACTGCTTACGCTTCCAACACCCAGAATGGGAACTCAACATCGCTGATCGCGGCGCAATTGAATTTGGACTTTGATCTGCGACTGACTTCCACTGAGCGGTTTCACTGGTTCATCACGCCATTGACTCAAGGCCTCAATTCGACACGTTGGCTCTTGGACGATGACCGCGTCGTGTCCGAACTGAATGCCGACGTCTTGTTCGGATTTTTCGAAGGGGACCTCGGCGCGATGACTGGCGGCCTGACCAACAAGACCCTGCCATTCGACTTGCCGTTTTCCGTCGGCGTCATGCCGCTGGTGATTCAAAACGGAGTCTGGATGGATGACACGATCCTTGGCATCGCAACCACCATGCCGGCTCAAAACATGCCGGCTCTGAACATTTCGAACATCGACATCACGTTTCTGTTCGGCATGGACCAAATCGACAGTCCGGCTTTTCAGAACGACAACAACGCGGCAAAAATTTACGCGATCATGGCGTTCATTGAAGCGTGGGACGGGTACGTCGAAGCCGATTATGCGTATCTCGAAGACCGCAGTTCCATTCTCGACCGGAGTTACCACAACATCTCGATCGGATACACGAGACGTTACGGTTTCATTTCCAACTCGACCCGTGTCATCGCCAACGCTGGCCAATCCA
>JAYVKA010000118.1:0-6585 GCA_043768885.1 Planctomycetota bacterium | reverse complement strand
CCGCACCAGTTGCTCGTCGTCCCCTTCGACCAGGGCCGAAAAAAACTCTTCCCCCGGCTCCAGCGCGCGGTCCTGCACACTGCACTGACGTCCCGCGCGGCGAAATTCAAACTCAACCATCAAAGATTGCCTTGATCGATACGTTGACAGTTGATTATTCCATTCGAAATAACGGGAAACGGGCGGGGGATAGTAGATGTTTCGCCCAATGCCAGCAACACGAAATCGGGGCTGGACACACGGCCCAGTCGTCAAATTCGGCCCCTTTTGCTGCGGGATTTTCCCGTACGAACCCAAGCTGGCACTTTTTTGGCTGGCAGAAACGCGTTTGTGCCCGATAATTGGCATTCACTTTGACGCCAGCTTTTCGGCTTGTCGGCGTGGTGCCGGGCTTCCGAATCGTAGCCATGGTTGAATTTTCAAAGGCAACCCACTTTCAATGCTTTCAGAAAGTCTAGTAGCCGAAGTCGATCGATTTGCCAAAAAGTTTGGCAATGAGGGCGATGCCGTTTTGCGCGAACGGACTTTGGAGTTGGGACATCAGTTGCGGGAGCATCAGTCGTTTCGAAAGGTCGTCCCCGAGGCGTTTGCCCTGGTGCGGGTTGCCGCCCAGCGTGCGATCGGCATGTCCCACTTTCCGGTACAGTTAATCGGTGGCCAGGCGATGGTTCACGGCCACATCGCCGAGATGAAAACCGGCGAAGGCAAAACGATGACGGCCGTGTTGCCGCTCGTGACCATTGGGTTGATGCGGCGCGGATCGATGTTGGCCACTGCCAATGACTATCTCGCCTCGCGCGATGCCGACTGGATGAAACCGGTTTTCGAATTGCTCGGATTGAGAGTCGGTACGATCGTCGAAGGAATGGATCGCGACGCCCGACGACAGGCCTACGAGTGCGACGTAACGTATGGAACACTGAAGGAATTCGGTTTCGATTTCCTGCGCGATCACAGTTCGCCTCAGTCCGGACAAAGCCAGCTGATGTACGGAGCCCAGGCCTCAACAGAAGAGTCCGACCGGCCCGTTCAGCGTGATCCGTTTTTTCTGCTGGTCGATGAAGCTGACAGCATCCTGATCGATGACGCGCGAACACCATTGATTATCAGCGCGCCGGTCGATGCCGATATGGCCCAGAGGCTGGAAGCGATTTACCGCTGGACAGCCACGGTCGCTGGCCGGTTTATCGAAGACGAACATTATTTCTACGACCGTGAAAAACGCAAAGTCGATCTTACGACCTGGGGAACGCAGCTGGTGCGGCAGATCGAGCATCCCCGGGAACTCGATGGAGTCGGATTGGTTGAGCTTTACGAAGCGATGGAACGCGCGATCATGGTCAATCGCGATTACAAACGGGACGTACAGTTCATCGTACGCAACGACGAAGTTGTGATTGTTGATGAGTCGACTGGGCGAGTTGCCGAGGGTCGTCGCTGGAGTCGCGGAATCCATCAGGCGGTTGAGGCCAAAGAGAATGTGCCGATCCAGCATGAGACGCGGAATCTGGCGCGAATTACGGTGCAAGCCTACGTGAACCGGTTTGCGTTGTTGGCCGGGATGACTGGAACGGCGGCGACATCGACTCGCGAATTCAAAACGGTTTACAAGACACCTGTAAACATCATTCCGCCGAACAAACCGGTGCAGACACGGGTACTGACTCCGTTTGTCAGCCCGACGGAAAAAGAAAAATGGCAACGGGTTGCGGAGGAAACCCGCGAAGTCCACGCCGAAGGCCGACCGGTGCTGGTGGGTACCCGCTCGATCGCCGGAAGCCAAACGCTGAGCGATCTGTTGACGGTGATGGAAATTCCGCACAGCGTGTTGAACGCAAACCAGATTGAGCGTGAGGCCGAGATTGTTTCCGGCGCTGGAAAGGCTGGACGGGTGACCGTTGCAACGAATATGGCTGGTCGTGGAACCGATATTCAGATTGATGATGAAGTCCGCGCGTTGGGAGGGCTGCATGTGATTGGAACCGAACTGCACGAGTCGGCCCGAATCGACCGGCAGCTGTTTGGGCGCTGCGGACGTCAAGGCGATCCCGGCAGCGTTCGCCAACATATTTCGCACGAAGACAAGCTGTTGGATGTGGCATTCGGGACGGCTCGCGGCGACAAACTCCGCAAAACCGGAATATCTCGCCCAGACGCCTGGTGGGTCGGCCTGATGACCCGCGCACAGCAGAAAGTCGAACGCCGCCATTACCGCAGCCGCAAATTACTCATGTATAATGAGAAAGCGTTAATGAAAACCCAACGGGAAATGGGCCTCGATCCGGTATTGGATCACCCGGACTAACGCTCGCAGTTCATGTTTGATTGCTTCAGGCAAACCAAAGGACTGGTGCCTTCCGCTAACCCCATATTCCGGAAAACCCGATGTCATCTGGTGCAACCAGCCAATCCAGTGCCTCGCCCGATCAAATTCGCGCGCAGGTCCGTCAGGCATTTGATGAGTTGCGGGTTCTGTCCCGCAGCGAAGAGTCGCTCGAGCAGTTTTGCCAGGCAATGTTGCAACGCGTGGTGCCGTTGACCGGCGCTCATGGATGTTTGGTCTGGCAATTCGATCCGTCGGTTGGATTCAAGCGATACCAGGCTCTGGGCAATCGCGCGCAGGACATTTCCGAATCGCACGAATCGCATCGCGACCTGTTGCTGGAAGTTGCCCGCGGTGGCCAGCCGATGGCGATGGATACGTCGGCGCTTGGAATCGAATCTTCCAGCGACGATTCGGCTACACCAGAAATGATGTTGCTGGTTGTACCAGTTCTCGACCGGAGAAACCGGATTTGGGGCATGCTGGAATTGCTGCAGCGAGCCGGTATCAGCGATATTTCTCGCGATGGATACCTCAGGTTTTTGCAGCAGCTGTCCGGACTGTTTTCTCGCTGGCACGAACAACACGATTTGCGAAACATCGGCGAGAACGAACAACGCTGGAACCAGCGCATGGACCTGGCGCGGGAAATCCACCTTGCCCGAGGTGTCAAGGAAACCGCCTATTCCATCGCGAACGAAAGCCGCCGCTTGCTGGAAGCCGACCGGGTCAGCGTCGCTTCGTGGACCGGACGCAAGAGCCGGGTCCAGGCGATCAGCAGCCAGGACAAGTTCGACAACCGTGCAAACGTCGTAAAGATGCTGGGCCGCATCGTCGATTCATCGATTCGCGCCGATGAGCCACTTTGGATTTGCGGCGACACGACTGGCCTTTCGCCCTCGTTGGCCGCGCTGGTCAACGAGTTTCTGGAGGAATCCCATTCCCGAACGCTCGGCGTTATTCCGCTCAAGTCCGACCCGACCAGGGATCAGGCGGGGCTGTCGCTGGATCGCCGGCCAAAAATGCGGCAAGGCAAGCAGTGCGGCGCCTTGATCGTGGAGTATTTTGATCAGGAATTGCCCAAAGCACAAATCCTGGAAGACCTGCAACTGGCGACGCAACATGCGACGATCGGAATGGCACGGTCGATCGATGAAGACGCCGTGTTCCTGATGCCGCTATGGCGGACTTTGGGCCGGGTCAAACATCTTCTGTTGGGTGATGCGCTGAAAAAAACGATTGCCGGAACCGTAACGGCAGTGGCCCTGTTGCTGTTTCTGTGTTTCTGGCCCCTGACATTAAAAATGAGGGTCGATGGCGTTTTGCAGCCGGAAATCCGACGCAACCTGTTCACGGAAATCGATGGTGTCGTTTCCGAAATCCTCTTCGACCACAACGAACAAGTCGCCGTCAACGACGTGGTGATTCGTCTGGATTCCAAAATCCTGACTCTGGAATCGTTGAAGCTGGAAAACCAGATCAAGACCCTGAATGAACAAATCATCAATCTGGATCGACAGCTAAACCAAATCAAACACATGCCGACAGCCGACAAGTTCGAAATGCAAGGCAATTTGAAACAGTTTCAGATCCAGCGTCAGGGGTATATCGACGAACTGGAAATTGTCCGGAACCAAATGAAGTCGCTGGAAATTGCGACCCCCATTGCTGGCACCAACATCATGTGGAATGCCCGTCGGCGACTGGAAAATCTTCCCGTTGCCGCAAACCAGCCATTGCTGACCATTGCCGACCTGGATGGGCCGTGGCAAGTCGAGTTGATGATCCCGCAAAACCGCGTGGGTTACATCCAGCGCGCACTCAAGGAACAGGACACGACCGAGTTGGTGACGGAGATGATTCTGGCGACCAACCCCAACGAGAAAATCCCCGGAAAACTGATCAGTATTTCCGATCGGGCCGAACCGTCCGACGATGGATCAACGGTGTTTCGTGCGATTGTCAAACTGGACAAAAAACTGATTGAACGTCCGAATCCTGGATCCGGTGTGACGGTTCGGGTTGCCTGCGGTTCCCGTTCAGCCGGCTTTGTCTGGTTCTATCAGGTAATCGATTTCTTTCGGACTCAGGTCTTGTTTTAGAAACTTGGCACAGGTCTCCAGCCCCGCCGGCCGTAGTGGACGAGGCTACGAGTCCTTCGACCAGTTAAAATCCGGCGGGACTCGTTACCTCCGCCATTTCGATCAGACCTGGACACAGCCAGGCGAATGCAATAACCCTACAAACAAGTTCCTTGCCATGTCCCTCGCCGCACCATCAGCCAATCAGGTTCCCATCCGGTTACGGATGCGCCCTGATTTGACTTTTACGCGGCAGCATTGGCAGGGGGTCGAATATTGGGTGGTCAAAGAACCACTCGGACAAAAGTATTTCCAGTTTCCACCGCAGGTTTTCTTTTTGCTGCAACAGCTGGATGGTTTTCGAAGTGCCCAACAAATCCTCGACAACTACCACGAAGAGTTTGCTCCCCGGCGATTGAGCCAGGAACAACTACACAGCCTGCTACAGCGGTTCCACAAGGATTCGCTGGTCATCAGCGACACGTCGGGGCAGGGGAGTGAGTTGCTGAAACGGGGGCGAAAGACCGCCTCGATGGAACGCCTGCAAACCTTCAGCAACATTCTCGCGGTCCGCTTTCGCGGAGTCGATCCGGAACGCCTGTTGAACCGGATAAATCGTTATACGTGGTGGCTGTTTACCAAACCGGCCGCCGCTATTTTTGGGACGTTGGCTTTGATCGCGTTGTTGTCCGTAGTTGTCAACTGGGCAGAGTTCAGTGCACGCTTGCCGGGCTTTGACCAGTTCTTCAACATTCGGCGATGGTTGATGTTCGTCATCGTCGTCGGCATTTCCAAAATCATTCACGAATTCGGACACGGGCTGTCTTGCAAACGGTTTGGTGGCGAGTGTCACGAAATCGGATTTATGCTATTGGTTATGACCCCCTGTTTGTACTGCAATGTTTCCGACAGCTGGCGACTGACCAACAAATGGCACCGGGCGACGATCGGCGCGGCCGGGATGTATTTTGAAATCATCATCGCAACGATTGCGACATTTGTCTGGTGGTTCGCGACGCAGGGTTTTATTCAGGATGTCTGTTTGCAGTTTATGTTGGTCGCTTCGATCAGTACCGTGATCTTTAACGGAAACCCGCTGCTGCGCTTTGACGGCTATTACATCCTGAGCGACATTTTGGAGATTCCCAATCTTCAACAGAAATCAACCAAGTCGTTGACGACGTTGATGGGCCGTCATTGGTTGGGACTGGAAATGCCCGACGATCCGCTTCTGCCAAAGAATCGCATGGTCTCCTTTGCGATGTTTACGGTCGCCGCATTCGTTTACAAATGGTTCATTCTGGTTTCCATTCTTCTGTTTCTGACCCGCTGGTTGCAACCGTATGGCCTCGAGTCGATTGGGCGCGGGCTCGCCTGGTTTGCGGCGGGTGGAATGCTGGTGTGGCCAGGGTATCGTTTGTTCAAGTACTTTGCTGTTCCGGGGAAAATCATGCAGATCAAACCAAAGCGATTTACCATTGGCACCCTGATTGTGGCTGGAGTGCTTGGACTCGTGCTGCTGACTCCCTGGCCGCATTACCTTCGTTGTCGCGTGATCGTGATTCCGGCTGAACTCGAAACGATTTACGCCCAGGAATCGGGCACGCTTGCGGAGTTGAATGTTCAGCCTGGAATGAACGTGAAAAATGGCCAGCTGCTGGGGCAGCTGGAAAATGCCCAGCTGGAACGGGAAATGGTGAAGAACAATTCCGAGCTTGCCCAAAACCGGCAGCGACGGGAGCAGATTTTGCTGGCCGGATCGGTTCGCACCGACATGACCATGCAGTTGTCAATGGTCCCGGCTCTGGACGCGGAAATTGTCCGGTTGGAGGAAATCGGCCGGCATTTCGAAAAACAGCGAAAGCTGCTGGAACTTCGCAGTAACATGGCTGGAGTCGTCGTCGCAACTCCTTTCAATTCACAACTGCCAGGCCGCGTGGAAACTCCCCTGTTGGACAGGCAACCGGTATTGGGCGACGTTCAGTATCGGCCAATCCTGGGGCGGGGCGAGCGTTTTTGCGAAGTCGCCGCGACAGACAAATGGCAAGGGGTCGTTTTGCTGGATGAGCAACAAATCCGTTTTGTCAAAGAGAACCAGAATCTCTGGATACGGCTGAATTCGAACCCCGGACAATTGATTGAATCCTCGGTGGCAGTGATTGGCGTCAGTGACCAACTTTC
>JAYVKA010000117.1:0-14179 GCA_043768885.1 Planctomycetota bacterium | reverse complement strand
GCAATTCTGCACTGCATGCGAAACTGAGTGACTTGCTCAGCCGGTATGACATCAACGAATTTGCGGCCAGCGTCAAAATCCTGGCCGTCAAACCGTAATCACCTGCTTCCGATAGTGGCACAATTGTCCTCAATTGTTCACCTTCATGATCTCAGGCCGAATGAACAATTGAGAACAATTGTTCTGCTATCGAACGCTTGTCATGGCTTTCTTTCTGAGCCAGGGAATGCACGATTCCAGTCAGTGTTGACACTTAAAAGGGCACGTCCCCTTCGTCGAATCCGCCGTCTTCGGCCGCCTCGGAAAACGCCATGTTCGGGTCGCCAGAGCTTTTTGCGGATTTTGAGTTGCCGCTGCCACTCAGTACATTGAAACCCGTCGCTTCGGCACTCAGGAAGAATTTGACTTCGCTCTTCGGGTCTTTCTGCCATTTTCGGCCTGTCAGGCGATACGAAATCTCCACTTGATCGCCGACGTTCATTTCATCAACGGAATCGCAAGATTCCTGGATAAAGTCCACCGGAATGAAGCTTTGAAACCGCCCGTTATCCTGCTCCAGCACGACCAGGCGTTTCCGAAATCCCTTGGCTCCAAACGTCTTCGTTTCTTCGATCAAATGGACAATGCCCGAAACAACAGCGCTCGAATTTTCTGATTTGCGATTACCCTGACTCATGGCTCCAACCTCTGTTCGTGAACGAATTCGATGCGTGCGGGACTTCAAAGCACACAGAGTGCGACGGAACGGTTCCGCTGAAATTGCTCCAGACGGGCAAACCGTAAAGACTTCAATTTTGACGAAATTCCGCCGCAAGACAAGCAGAGGCCGAATTTCGCGGAAATCGACGCATCGCCTTGTCTGGAAAATCCCCGCTTTGTTTTTGAGAACCGCCCTAGAAATTGAAATGAAACCCGGCAGCTGGTGGTGGGCAGTGGTGATGGTGGTAGGGTCGATAGTATTGAACCGGTGGCGGACCGTAATAAATCGGCGCGGGCTGCCAGGTTTCCACGAACACCGGCGCGGGTTGCACGTAGGTCGGATAAGCAGTTTGCTGCACTCGTCTGGCCCCGTCATTGGGGCTCCATGCAGTTTGGAGTGCAGCGATCACACGGTCGGAAACTCCGTTGGACTTCAACATCATCAGATCGGAAGTCGTCGGCCGCTGGACGATTCCCTGTGTTTCAATTTGTCGCGCGATTACGTCGTCAGCCAAACCTGACTGACTCATCTGAATTACATCGTTGTAGGAAATCGACGACCGGATTGCCTGGTCGAATTGTTGCTGGTTGTATTGCATGTTCTGGTATTGATTGCGGTCCGCCTGGTTTCCCAACAACCCGCCCGCGACTGCTCCAGCCAAACCGCCGATCAACGCACCTTCGCCAGTTTTGCCATCGCGAGATCCGATTGCCGCCCCAAGGATTCCACCAGTAACTCCGCCGACCGCTGCGCCCGTATTGCGACCCTGGACTGGTGCCGGCTGTTGAATCGGATAGGCCGGTGAATTTCGCCAGCCGATCATTTGGCAGCCAGCCAAAGATGGTACGGCCATCAACACAGGCAAAACAGAAAACATAATGGCGGAGCGAATTCGGCTTGGCAGGTTCAACAGAAAATTGTTCATCGATTTTTCATCTCAAATTGGAAAGCAATCAGCGAATCACCGACTTCAATCGGAAATCGGGCGGCGAATAATGACTGGAACCATTCGCCAGGTCAATATTGCCGTTCGTACATCGGCCAAATGCCCTGATCGGCACGGACCAACCACCGGATGCTGGCAGTTCCGATGCATGCAGCCCATAATGGGCCAGGGATTGATCGGGCAGATACCTCACCAAACGGGCTGCGCCGAACAAACAGCGAACTTACCGGAACAGAAACAGGCGCAGGCATGATCGACCCACTGGAATTTTCGAAACGGGTAATCCGCAACGTTGAACAAGTCGTCGTTGGAAAGCGGCAACAACTGGTTTATTCGCTGGCTTGCTGGTTTTGCGAAGGCCATTTTCTTCTGGAAGACGTTCCTGGAGTGGCCAAGACGATGTTGGCCCGATCGTTGGCAGCGAGCATCGGTTGTGAGTTTCGCCGAATCCAGTGTACGCCCGATTTGTTGCCAACCGACGTTACCGGCGCTTCGGTTTTCAACCAAAAGACGGTCGAGTTCGAATTCCGCAAAGGCCCATTGTTTTCCAACATGGTGCTCGCCGACGAGATCAACCGAACGACGCCCCGGACCCAGGCCGCTCTGCTGGAAGCAATGGCTGAGGGCCGCATTACGGTCGACGGCACGACACATGTCCTGAAGCATCCCTTCATTGTCGTTGCCACCCAAAATCCGGTCGATCACGAAGGGACGTTTCCGTTGCCGGAAGCCCAGCTCGACCGATTCCTGATGAAATTCAGTCTCGGCTATCCATCGATTGAAGAAGAATCATCAATGCTGGAAAAGCTGCAATTCAACCATCCGATTGATTCGCTGGAGGCGGTCGTAACCGGGCAGGACCTGATTGATTGTCAGGTCGCAGTCCGCCGTGTCCATGTCGATCCAAAGATTCGGCAGTACATTCTGCAGCTGGTTCATTTCACCCGACACCACGAACATCTTGCACTGGGTGGCAGTCCTCGCGCGTCAATCGGTTTGTTCCGGGCCAGCCAGGCACTGGCGGCAATTCGCGGCCGAAAATTTGTGCTTCCCGACGACGTTAAGATCATCGCTCCGCCGGTCCTTTGCCATCGTTTGATTCTGAAACCGGAAAGCCGGTTGCGAAAATTTACGGCAGATCGGATCGTCGCCGAGATATTGGGGAAGGTCGCGGTGCCAGTAATCAACGAAAAGGAACCGGCATGAAGTGGGTTTCGGCCGGCCTGTTGCTGCTGTTTGTGGCATTTGCACTTCAGCTCCATTTCATTATTTGGACCGTCGTGCTGGTAGCAGTGATCTGGCACCTGGCGCGGCGGATTACCAAAACCTGGTCCGAAAACCTGCATGCGGAACGAAGCTGCGATGTTTTGGAAGCCGAGGTCGGCGATCGGCGTGAATTTTCGATCGAGTTCGAGAACAAGGGCAAGTGGCCGATTCTTTGGGCGCTTTGCGAGGAACTGACTCCACGTCTGCCGCCCGGTCAGGAAAAAAACAGTCTGATCATGCAAGGTGAGCATGCGGCCGTGATTCAGATGGCTTCCGGCTCGAAAACAAAATGGGATTACTCGGTTTCGTTTCGGCGGCGGGGCTATTATCAGTTTGGTCCATTGGTGATGGAAACCGGCGATGTGTTCGGAATGGACCGCCGATTTCGTGTGCTGTGCCCGCCGGTTTGGATCCTCGTTCGCCCACGAATCAAATTGTTGTCCGGATACGATATCCAGTCGCGTCGTCCGATCGGTGAAATCGTAATGACGCACCGTTTGTTTGAAGACCCGACCCGAACAGCAGGAGTCAGAAAATATCAGGCGGGAGATCCGTTGAACCGGGTTCATTGGCGGGCGTCGGCACGGGTCGGTTCTCTGCAGAGCCGCGTCTTTGAATCATCCAGCTTGGCCGGAGCGACGCTGGTGTTGGACTTTCATATCGACTCTTACGAACCGGATCACGAACCTGTTCGAAGTGAACTCGCGATTACTGCGGCGGCCAGCATTTCGAATCTGCTTTACGAAATGAATCAGCAGTCGGGTTTGTTGTCGAACGGACGCGATGCGGCAGACCGAATTCGTGAAGAAGGCTGGCAAGGCGACTCGCGAACTCGCGGGCAATCACGTCAGGGAGTTACAATGGCAGACAAAACGGATCGCTTGCTCCCCGTCTTGATTCCCCCCAGTCGCTCTCCGGAACGGCTACATCAGATACTGGATCAACTGGCCCGGCTGGAACTGACCGACGGACTGACACTCGATCAAACACTGCTTGGCAGCACCGGCCGTCTGCCTCGCGACGCAACCATCATTGCGATCGTTTCGAAAATGAACGAGCCCGCGGCCTTTGCCCTGGAGAGTCTAAAACGTCAGGGCTATGCAGTCGTCGCGATCGTAAACCGCTGGGACGATGACGAATTCCTGGTCGCCAGCAGTTTTCTGGCGGCGCGCTCGATCGAAGTTCACCACCTGAAACAGGAAGATTCGATTTCGGGAATCTGCAAGCGGCTGGCGGTTGGCCGATAACCCCGCGTTGGTCGGCCAACAGACGCGCGATCTTCTCTACGAGCCGGTTTTTTCGGTCGAGTCGGACGAGTCACCCGTATCGATTTCCAGTTTCAGGTCACGAACCTCAGCCTTGTCGGCTTCCGTTTCCTTGTTGCAACCAGAAAATCCAACTGCCATGACAGCTGTACTGACGAACACCAATGCCAAAATCTTTTTCACTTTTCGTTCCTCGATAATTCCTTTTCCAGCCGCCTACATCGACGGCTTGATTCCATACACACTCTTTGACCGTATCACGTAAGGGTCCAGTGGAACTGGAAACCGCCGTATGGGCCCGAATGTCAAACCAGATATTAGGGTCTTGGTGGAATTCGTTCCAGTCCGGGGGCGGGAAGGGCAAGTGAAATCAAACGCAGAAATCAATCAGTGAGAATTGCCTTTACCCGGTTGGCGGACTTCGATTTCGTGGATCAGCATGATTTTCTGCCAGATTTTTCTGGACAAGTCGGACGTCATCCCCTCGACTTCGGTGACGGCCGACAGAACCGTCGAGTCCTCAAGGTCCTGGGCGTAGATCGCGGCTATCTTTGCCGTTAACGAGAGCATTTCGCTGCAGTAATCCAGATAACGGCGAAGCATGAACGGGTTCATGGTTGGTTGGGGTGACGATTCCGTCTGGATGTATTTGACCTGATCCAGCCGCTCCGGGTCTTTGGTCAATTGATGCATGTCGATGATGTGGGCGACGCTGCGAAGTTCGTGAATCGAAACCAGGGCGCGGCTTCGCTTGATTCGTTTTTCGATCGTATGCAGGAAATAGATGGCGGCACCGATCAGTACGACGTCGTTGATGGCCGCCTCGGAGACCTGAATAAACTCGGCCAGTCCCATTTGGTCAATACCCTTGCCGAACAACCATAGGGACCAGATGCTGCCACCGAGAAGTGCAATCGAAACGGTCCACGAGATTGCCCGAAGGGAGTACAATGGCCGTCGAAGCCACAGGGACGTTTTCCTGGTTCGCCTGGAGATATTGGCAAGTTCCCGGCAGACCTTGCCCAAACCCGAATCGGGAAACCTGTCCTGAATTCGCTGGGTCAGTTTTTCTGTCGTCAGACTAACCTGTTCCAGATCAAGCAGAAAAAAATTATTGCTGACTGAAGGCATCGTTGTCTCTCGCCGTTTTGATCAAACACCATGGGCACTTAAAATGACTCATCGACACTGCAAAGCGTTCATAGCATACCCGATTTTTTTCTGCCTGACGCTGATCCTTCAGGGGGCGGCGCTGTGCAGTTCGGCATTGCCCCAGGAGAAAGCCGCCGAGGTTTCCCAGGAAGTTGCGGACGGCAGAGACCAAGACCAGACTGAAGCGAGCCGATGGCCCGAAGTTTCAGAGGATGCGGTTTTCTACCAAACGGATTTTTCAAAAGACTGGGAGGAAAAGCAATGGACTCTTCATGGAAACAGCTGGAAACACAAACCGGACGCGGAACCGCCGGTCCTGAGCCAGTTTCAAAAAACGAGCGAATTCAAACCTCCCTTTCGCAGTCCCTTTCACATGGGCATGCTAAACCTGCCGATCGAAGGTGATTTCGTAATCGAGGCAACGGTCAAAAGCACACACGAAGACTATGGGCACCGTGACGTCTGTCTGTTTTTGGGTTTCCACGATCCCGGGCATTTTTATTACGTTCATCTGGGCAAAAAGACTGACCCGCACGCCAACCAGATATTCATCGTAAACGGGGAAGACCGAAAAAGTATCTCACTGACCACTACCGAAGGGACCAATTGGGACCACAATTGGCACCGTGTACGAATTGAGCGACGCGTCTCGACAGGAGACATCACGGTCTGGTTTGACGACCTGGAAAAGCCGGTCATGACGGCCAACGACACAACGTTTCTGGAACCCGGCCAGATCGGTGTCGGCTCGTTCGACGATACGGCAGATTTTTCGTTTTTTCGTGTCTACAAATTTTCTAAAGGAAAACCCAAGGCGGAGGCATTGGAAAAAGATCGCCGTCGATTGCTCAGCAATCGAAACGATTAACAATTCGATGCGCAATTCGTTGGATCGTGGGAGCGATCAACGACCTATCCACCCAATCGCTTTTTGATAATTTCCTTGATCGAATCAGCGTTGGCAGGGACGTAAACTGGTGGATTGGCGAACTTGCTGTCGATCCCTGCCAGTTTTGATTCGTGATATCCGACTTTGAAATCGGAAAACTTCAAGCCATGGGCCGTACTGACGACGACGGTTCGTTCACTGGAGCGGATCACTCCGCGATCGATCAGTTTTTTTAGCACAGCCAATGCTACTCCGGTATGCGGGCAGGTGAACATTCCCGTCATGTCCGCCATCGCCGCGGCGTCCGCCAGTTCTGATTCCGTTGCCATCTCAACCAACCCGTTTGTTTCCACAACAGCACGGACCGCTTTTTCGTAACTGACGGGATTGCCGATTCGAATTGCATTGGCCAGTGTTTCGCCGGCAGTCACCGACACTTTGTCTTTGAATCCGGTCTGGAACGCCTGATAAAACGGGCTCGCCTGGGCCGCCTGGGCACCGACCAGGCGGGGGAGCCGACTAATCAGGCCCAGATTCTTCATCAACATCAACCCTTTGTGAATCGCGCTTATGTTTCCGAGATTGCCCACCGGAATCACGATCCAGTCGGGGACTTCCCAATCGAACTGGCGGACAATTTCGATGCCGACCGTTTTTTGGCCTTCAATCCGCAAACTGTTCATCGAGTTGGCCAGGTAAATGCTTTTGTCGCTGGTGACTTCCTGGACGATTTTCATGCATCCATCGAAATCAGTATCGAGAGCAAGAACGTGAGCACCGTTGGCGACGGGTTGAATCAGCTGAGCCGTGCTGACCTTTCCGGCGGGCAGGAAAATCACTGCCGGGATTCCGGCGTAGGCCGCATAGGCCGAAAGTGCGGCGCTTGTATCTCCGGTACTCGCACAGGCAACAGCACGAACGGGTACGCCATCGGCCATCATTTGTTTTACGACGCTGACCAGGACTGTCATCCCAAGATCTTTGAAACTGCCGGTATGGCTGTTGCCACAAAGTTTGATCCAGAGGTCGGGCAATCCAAGCTGTTTTCCCAGCCGGTCCGCCCAGTACAAATTCGAGTTGCCCTCGAACATGCTGACGATGTTTTCGTCGCGTAGGGAAGGAACAATCCATTCGCGCATTGCCCAAACGCCGCTTCCATAAGGCCAAACGGTCGTGCTCGCCCGACTGTCGAACAGCTGTTGCCAGCGGTAAGGGTTCCGGAACCGAAGCTGATCAATGTCGTGGTGAACTTCCAACAGCCCGCCGCATTTTGGGCAAGTGTAAATCACGTCGAAGATCGAGTGTGTGAAATCGCAACCGGCAAAACAGCGGAATTTGACAGGCGTCCCGGCGGCACTCGCAGTCATGGCAATGCATTTTCCAAAAGATCAATAATCGGCAGTCATCCGATAATAAAGAATTGCATCGCAAAAGCGAGACGGCATGTATCGCCAACCAGGGTGGAGGACCACCGTGCTAATTTGGCAATCGCCTAGATTCCGTGCTCGCGAATACTGCATGCTCCCCGGCTGGCCACGATGATATGGTCCAGTATCCGGATGCCAAGCGTTTCACCACATTGTTCCAGGCGACGGGTCACGTTGATGTCCTCGCGACTGGGTTCCGGATCGCCGGATGGATGGTTATGAACAAGGATGATCGAAGAAGCCGCGTCGCGAATTGCGGCACGAAAGACTTCGCGGGGATGAACAAGACTGGCGTCCAGCGTTCCAACGGTAATTTGATGAGTGTCGATCACCTGGTTTTTGGTGTCAAGCGAAACGATGTGAAATTCTTCCTGCCTGGAATCAGACGCAAGTCGCTCAAAGTGTCTGGTGCAAAACCCGATGGCTTCGTTTGTCGAAGAAATTTCGTGGGTGATTGGATCATCGCGAAAAGCTGCGACGCGCCGACCGAGTTCGATCCCGGCCATAATTTGGCACCAGGCCGAGGAGTGAACGGCTGGGCTGATGTCTTTCAATTCCGCTCGGCCCGCATCGGGTAGCGTTTCCAGCCTGGAACTGAATGCACGCGAGATTTTGTCGCCGGCCATCACCGCCGACTCGCCGGGCCGGCCCGTTCGGATCAGGATCGCAAGCAACTCGGCAGTCGTTAGCGACTCGGCACCATTTGCCAACAGTCTTTCGCGCGGCCGCTGTTCCAGCGGAGCCGTCTTGATCTGCGAGCCGAAGACTTCCTTCCTCAACCAATTCTCGGTCGAAAAGTCGCCACGACCGCGATTCCAGGTGAAGTATCCCGCCGGTTCCACTTCACGAACAATCCAGCCGCTGGATTCGAGCTCGTTGACGACACGTGTCACGAACGCTTTCTTTTCCGAGCATGCCTCAAGGGCTTCATCGGGAGCGAAACTGGACTGGGACGCAAGAAAATCCACGATCGTTTTGTATCGAAGATACCGTTTCGAATTTTCGCGAGTGATTAGATCCTGATTCATTGCTATGCTGGGTAGCAGGAAAAGTTTTGAAGAATTGAGTGGAAGGGTATTTTCGGCGAAATCGCAGGGGATCGCAAGAATCCAATTTCCAGATTTTTCAGCCCTGATTCAGCTTTTTTCGGTTGATTCAACCCTTTTTGGAATCGCCCTGCACACAGGGATCGGCGATAATGGTTGCTAGAGGGCAACTTTTGGTAAAACCTGAAATGAAATCACGTCCGGCCATTTTCAGTTTTCTGCTGCACGCAACATTGTTGGTGCTGGCGGCGCTGCTGATTCGAATGAAGGCCCCTTCGGGGTTTGGTGGAGAACCGCTGCGTCGCACGGATGTTGTGCTCGCGACTGTCGATTCCAATCAGAAAACGGAATACCTGACCGAGAAGACCACGACTGAAGCCGAATCCAGTTCCCAGTCGACCTTCGAGTCTGCGGCGATGCCCGAATTGCCTACCGCACTGACCCAGACCCAACCGGAGTCCTCTCCGAATACTCCAGTCGATGTCAAGCAGTTTGATGCGGGAGCGATGTCGAGGGCAACGACAGGCACCAGCAATGATTTGGAAGCTGCTTTTTCCCAGGCTGACCTGGAAGCGATTGCAAAAGAACAGCGGGCGATGGCTGGCCGCGGAAGTCCACCCGCCGCGACGACAACTTCCATTTTTGGCAGCGGTGCGTTGACCGGAACCCGTTTCGTTTTTCTAATCGATCGATCGCGCAGCATGGGGGCAGATGGCCTGGGTGTGTTGCCGCGGGCGCGAAAAGAATTGATGGCCGCCCTGGATACGCTGGATGAAGGTCACAAATTCCAGGTGGTGGCTTACCATCAAAACACGGTCATGGTGGATCGCCGGGACATGTTGCCAGTGACCCCGGAAAACTCAAAGCTGGCTGGTGACTTTCTCGATCACCTTGCCGCATTTGGTGCGACGGAACATGAGGTTGGGTTGTACAGTGCCCTGGCTTTGCAACCGGACGTGCTGGTGATGCTTTCGGACGGCGGGTTTCCAACATTGAATGACGGACAACTCGGCACTTTGCTGAAAACGGTTCGGAGTGGAACAACGATTCACTGCGTCGAATTTGGGACTTCGGATTTGGCTCCCAACAATTCGTTCATGGAACGACTGGCGTTTCGGACAAGTGGAACCTATCGATACGTCGATGTAAAAACCTGGCGCGAATAATTTCTGAATGCAGTTCACGGAATCGATCCGTTTCAACTACCCCGCATGCATGCGTTCTCTGCTTGCAATAGGTCACGCGCGGAAAATGAATCGCAGGTTGGAACAATTCGTTTCATTTCTCGCACTTTTTCGCACAAGTTGAATGCTGGCGGCTGCAAGCGAATATGTCTGGGTAGACTATTCCGATTCTGGCAGTCCTGGTGGTCTGGGAAGCTTCTCCATTTGTCCCAGTGATATCTAACGTGCCGGAACGCATTGTTCCGAATAAATCAATGATACCGGAGTTGCCTACACCCACGGATGGGATGAACGGGCCTGTTTTGCCGATTTGTTGCGACTCTGCCGACCTGAAAATTGAATACGGGAAGAGACCAGATGAAATTTTCACTTTCTGGTGCAAGTCGATTGATATGTGTGGCCCTTGGCACAGGTGCGTTGTGCCTGGCTTCGGTCGCTTCGGCGCAGGATGTGTTGGGCCCAGGCATTGGGCCTCCGCCTGGACCAGCCGCGTTCGGCGTGCCCCAGCCTCCAGTGACCACCGTTTGGCAAAAACTCGGTGTCCCTCAAAACTATGCGAGGATGCGCGACGGACTGCTGAATCGTCGGGGCAATCTGCCGTTCCTCGAAAAGAAACCACCCCTTCTAAAATTGTCAGATCCGAGAAACCTGGCTGCAGGCCAACCGGAAATGATCAAGGCGGCTGCCGAAATCAAAAAAGCCGAAGACATGAAGAAGCAGAAGCTGAAGGCCCTGAAATATCTCGCCGACATCAACTGCGGTTGCTACAACAAAGACGGAAAAGTCGAGGGTGCATTCCTGGAAGCGCTTGACGACTGCGATCCCGACGTCCGGATGGCCGCGATCGAAGGCTTGAGCAAAGCCGCCGGAGGCAACAGCAAGTGCAAGTTTTGCCAGGACCGAAAGAAACTTGTCGATTGCAAGTTGACCGGTGGAGGTTGCGGCAGCTGCAACGGATGCCAGACTGGCGGCAGCTGCAACGAGTGCAACACTTGCGATACAGGATGTACGACAACTTGTTGCACCCGAAAATTGCAGGACAAACTGGAAGACATCGTCTACGGCATGAAGGATGGTTGCTACAAGGAACCGGTTGCCGAGATTCGGGCTGCCGCGGAAAAATTGCTGCAACTCTGCCCATGTGCTCCGCTGGAGCCAGAAGAGCTGATCCTGCCGAAGCCGTACTCCCGCGAAGAGCTGATCCGACCGAATCAGCGCGAGAAACTGGACGGGCCACCTGTTGAGGGGCGAAAACCAGGGACTCTTCCGACGGAAGGTGATGGCGGAACAGCGAACCTGTCAGACGTCACCCTTCGCCAACACTTCTATGCCTCATCGCGAAGCAGCGTTGAAATGCAGCTGAACGATGCCACAACCGCCGTTCCAAGTGTTTTGTCCGGTGCCTCAAGAGCAGTCCCGGTTCGTGCACCTTCAATGAATCCCGAAAACTGGGCTTACAGCAATCCAACGGGCGTTGCGATTGCCAATCCGGAAATGCTGGTTAGCTGCAAAGCTGTAACCTACAGCTCGGCACTCGGGGAGTTGCTGGTCGAAATGCCTTTTACATCTCAGCTGGAACGTGGATGGGGTGTCGTTGTAATCGATGAATCGAATCGTCAGGCAGCCGGAATTGTTTCCGAAGTCGGCGGTCGTCGAATTCTGATTACACTGACTGATCCGACAGCCGTTCATCCTGATCGCGGTTCTCAAATCCGCTTCGGAGTCGTTGCCCGATAAAGAGGCAGCCAGAATTTCAGATTCGTACATGGGCGGCCCGAATGGGCCGCCTTTTTTGTTTTTGCGGATGATATGGTGCAGGTTGGTGGATAAGGATGTCTAAGTTTCTGACCTAGTCGCAAGTGACATCTCCGTCGATCGATAACTGTCACGTATACCGATGCCCCCAAAACTCGCTCGGTATTGGGGAAAGTTCAATCTTCGAACCGGAGCTCGCGTGAACAAGCTACGAATGCAATTTCCGCAGACGAAGAAAAAAGACGAAGTGGACTCGCTCAAGCCACTGTCAACGATGGCAATTCGATTGGCAAACGAATGCCAAAGTTCTGAGCCGTCCATGAACAAGGTGATCGAGTTGATCGAAAGCGATCCGGCGATCGCTGCAAGGGTTCTGGGAGCGGCAAACAGCCCGCTTTATGGATACTCCCGAAAAGTCGAATCAATCCCTCGCGCAGCAATCGTTCTTGGATTGCGAACGATTTCCAATATGGCGATTTCATTTTCAGCGGGTGAAGTATTCAAGGGCTCGGAAGCTCACAAAGCAACGCGCCAATCGATCCTCGAACATTCAGTCGGATGCGCGGTCGTCGGCCGAATTCTTGCCAGGGCGACTGGAAATACCGATGCGAGCGGAGCTTTTTTGACCGGAATCCTGCATGACATCGGCAAGCTTGCCTTGATTGACCTCGATGCCGATGCATATGTGCCATATCTGGAGAAAATGCCCACAGAAGAGCCGTTGACGACTGAGGACACGTTGTTTGGTGCCAATCATGCCGATATTGGAAAACGTTACGTTACAAAAATGCATATGCCTCCTCATTTCAGTACGGCCATCGCTGAACACCATATCGCCAGCCCGGAAATAGGCCAATTGACCGGCATTGTTGCAATTTCAAATCAACTGTCGAAGATCTGGCTGGAAGGAAGAACAGGCATTGCCTTTGACAGCGGTCGATACGCCCAGTTTGAACAACAGGCGCTCGAAAGTTTCGAGGCGGTCAAATGCAACTTTCAAAACTGATCGGCATTCGGGAACCCGCGACACAACTGCTGGTTGAACGATTGACGTCATGTGTCGCAGTGATCTGCGGGATCATCGTGCTGGGAACGCTGGGCTACGTTCTGATTGAAGGTTGGTCGGTCGCGGACGGCTTTTTTATGACTGTGATCACTATTGCGACCGTCGGTAACGGCGAGACTCACCAGTTGTCTCCGCCGGGAAGAATTTTCACGGCGGTCCTGATTTGCATTTCCGTTATCGGCATGGCCGGTTTCACCGCCTGCATTACGACGGCCTTTGTCAGCCGCGAACTTACCGGAACATTTGTTGCGAAAAGGATTCGGAAAATGATCAGCTCCATGAATGGCCATACCGTAATTTTCGGCGCTGGTCTGATGGCCGACACAATCATGATGCGTTTGATCGAAGACGACCAACCGATTGTTCTGATCGAAGAAAATCACACGAAAGTCGATGATTTTCGCCGGCGCTACCCGGAAGCTCTCATTCTCGAATCGAACCCCAGAAACGAAATGGTTTTGTTCGACGCCAGCATTTTGAATGCCGCGAGCGTTGTGGTTGGACTCGACTCCGAATTCGACAATCTGCTTGTTTCAATCAGTGTTAAAGAAGCCAACCCGTCTGTCCATGTGATTTCACGGGCCGACGACCCCAAAGTCGCCAGCCGTATGTTGAAGATCGGCGTCAACGACGTGATTTGCCCGTTTCAATTGTCCGGTGAATACGTGGCGAATTTGCTGGAAGCAAACAGGGATGGCATTCATGAAGTTGAAGAAGAGCTGTCGTCATCAGTTTGACCAGGCGAATGAGTCGACCAGTTGAAACCGACTTCGCTTGATTTCCCGAACAAAGCAGGAGCGCGCGAGAGCACCGTGCAGTCGTGCCTTGGGAAATGCTGTCACTTCTGGCCTGTTAGCGCCGTATTGAATTCCCGATTCTTTTGCGTTGTTTCTCGTTGAAAGTTGTAAAGGCAGTCGTGAGAAGGGGGTTAATCCCAGGCTTCAATGCACCTTCTTCGGTCAGGTCCCATGCCGGACTATTTTTGTTTTGGCAGGTATGCCATCGGTATTGCCGGAAAGTATTGCCGAACATTTCAAGTTGATTGAAAATGCGTCTGCACGAATTCAGTCGATTTCGTTTTTTCTGATGGGTCTCTGCATGAGCCCCATCGTCATCTGGAGTTTGTGGAATTTCATCGCCAGGGACTCGGAGTGGCTCCCAAAAATTTCATTTTCCAAGGCTTGTTGTGTGGTCCTGTTATGGGGTTAACTGTTCGTCGTGGTGCTGACCATGATCTCCGGGGCGAGAGAACTCTTGACTCCGGGAGCGAAGCCCATCGTTGGGAATTCGTCAAAGACCCGGGACTCCACCTGACAAGGTCGGATATGTAAGCCAGCATCCTGGTGGAGTCAACCTCGTGAAGCTCGACGGATCAGGACAGTTCCTTTCCGCCGAAGTAGCCCTCGAAGTCCTGACGCAGATATCAGATCCTTTGAAATGAATCAAAGAATCTTTCGCCAGACTACTTTGTCGTCGCCGGTTT
>JAYVKA010000116.1:0-5539 GCA_043768885.1 Planctomycetota bacterium | reverse complement strand
TCGAACCTTAAATGTTGTGAATACGCCCGACAGTCCGATCCTGACCGGTACCGGTGAAAGCCGGACTTTCGACATTGATGACGCTTCATTGGATCGTCCGCTCCCAGTGGCTCCGGGCCTGACGTTGACCGATGCTGATACCGACCAGTTTGATTTGGCGAACGTCACTGTTGCGATTGGGACCGGTCGGCTTGCAGGAGACATCCTTGGATTTTCACCGGAAACCGGAGTGACTGGCAGTTACTCGGCATCAACAGGCGTACTTTCCTTTACCGGCACTGTTGGCATCGGAACATTGGAACGATTGCTGAAAAGCGTGACATTTGACAATGAAAATTCGAGGGCTGGACTGGGGAATCGCACGGTCACTTTTTCGGTCGGTGACGGTGATCTCATGAGCGTTCGCAACGTTTCAGTCAGAGTCGTCGCAACCGATTCTGTCACAATCATCACCACTGATTCGGTACTTGGCTTTACTGAAACCGATCCAGCGACTGTGGTCGATCCAGGCGTGACCATTAATGCAGGAACGGTGGCTGGAAGTGAAAACGCAATCAGTGCAACCGTCCGGTTTTCGACCGGTTACGTCACCGGCCAGGATTTGCTGGAGTTTGATTCGGCGACTGGCATTACTGGAACGTTCGATTCCGCAACGGGAGTCTTGAGGTTTACCGGCGAGGCAACGGTCGCCGAGTACCAGACTCTATTGCGAACCGTTCGTTACACAAACAATGCCACCGGCGGCGGTCTGACGACTGGAAACCGGACCATCGAGTTTGGCGTGGTCAGCAACGGGGTTTCGGCGGCAGCAACGCGGACGGTCAATGTTTCGGCTGCCAGCCAGGAACAGTTGATCCAAAACTACCTGACTGCCAACAGCTTGACTTCGCAGCGAACGGCATCCGGATTGCATGTGATTGTCGAACAAACCGGAAACGGCACCTTCCCGGTCCTCGCCAACAATGTCCGGGTGAATTACCGGGGATTCCTGCTGGATGGAACAAATTTTGAAAGCAACGACAACGTCACATTCCCGCTCGGCGGCGTGATTGACGGCTGGAAGGAAGGGATTCCGTTTTTCTCCGAGGGAGGCAGCGGTCAATTGATCATTCCGTCAGCGCTGGCCTATGGAGCTGCGGGAAGCCCACCCAATATTCCGGCCAACGCAATCTTGCGGTTTGAAATCGACTTGCTGGCCGCGATCGATACGAATCCGCCGATCCTGAACGTATCGATCGACGACCATAGTGGGGCGTTGTCCCATGAACACGCCACGCTTCGCATCCTGATCAATGGGACACAAGTGCCGATCGAAGCGAACATTGGAGTCAACGATGGCCAGCTCCGGGGATTGCGGGGCATCCACACGCACGACGATACGGGCACGCTTCACATCGAGACACCGACCCCCATGGATGCTCCGTTGGGAGCGTTTTTCCGGATTTGGGGCCGGACGTTCAATTCAGGGCAGATTTTCAGCAACGTCGCCAACACCAACAAGGAAGTTGTCATGCTGGTGAACGGCGTCCTGAATTTTGAGTTCGAAACCTACAACATCCAGGAAGGCGACGTGATCGAAATCCGATACCGCGACCGCGCCTGACATTCCGTACTTGGGTATAATTGCGAAGAGTTTTCCAACGTGGAACCCGCGGCCGGGCGGCAAAACCATGTTGTGTTGCCCAGTTGCAGTGGAGACATACCATGAATTTGAATCTTCCCGTGGAGTGGCTTGGCAGGTTTTTTTTCATCGACAAAACCCCGCCGTTGTTCCCCGGCCAACCCGAACCCCGCGACTACCGAGTCCAGGGATTCGTCAACAACGCCCGTACCGGCAACCTCTCAACAACAGCCAGCATCGTGATCATGCCGTAGGGCCGTTGCCGTTGGCTCGTTGGCACCCTGGCAGGTTCGTTTGAAATGCAGGGATAGACTGAGTTGGCCAATCAGGGAATGATCTCTGGTTGTCGTGTGCAGATTGGATGGTCTTTTCCGCCGATTTTGCGAGCTTGCCGCGAAATGGACAGAGCTTGCCGCGAAAAGGCCGGTGGCGAATGGTCAGGATTTAGCAGAACTTTTGCTAGTTGGCGCGGGTTAAGATAGTCTGGTCCGGCAGGGAGCTTTGTTGTGGCGGTTCGGAATCTGAAATGGATTTGGCATACATCCTGAAGTTTGGCACGCGGGTGATTCCGGTTCGCATGGCGAAAGCTGCGATGCTGTTGGTTTGGGTGCTGGGTTGGTTGGGCGGTTCTTCGCTGGCCGGAACGACCAGGGTTTGCGATGGCTGGCAAGACATTTCCGAAGCCAGATCGCTGTTCCATCAGGGAAAATTCTCCGAAGTCATCGAGCTTTCGAAAACCGCGATTGCTGCCAGTTCGTTTCTGAGTGAAGACTGGGTCGTGCTGAAGACGGAGGCGGAGCTGGCTGTTGGAGATTATTCGGCGGCGAAAGCGACAGTCGATCGTGGGCTGGAAGAGTTGCCTTACGGCGTGCGCGTGCGTTGGGTTGGAGCCAGGGTTTATGACTTCAACAATGATCTTGTCCGTTCAGGCGAATTGAAAACGGAAATCGATTCGCTGTGGACGCGAAGCCCGTGGCGATTTCGAAACGCGATTGACCTGATTACGATCGGCCGGTTCATGCAGGCCAGGGGCGTTGATGCGAAACGGGTGCTGGACGAGTTCTATGCCAAGGCCCGCGATCTGAACACTTCGATAGCTGCAAGTTATCTGGCCATTGGCGATTTGGCTTTGGAGAAAAACGACTACGCTTTGGCGGCAACCAATTATGCGAAGGCGGCCGAGCTGGAACCGGAAAATCCGGACTGCCAACTGGGTTTGGCACTCGCTTATCAGCCGAGCCTTCCCGAAAAAGCAACCGAGTCGCTGAACCGGGCGTTGGCGATCAATCCGAATCACATCCAGTCGCTATTGGTAGTCGTCGAAAGGCAAATTGCGGCAGAAGATTACGACAATGCCGAAGGGAGCATAAAAAAGATCTTGAAGGTCAATCCGGAACGGTTCGAAGCGTGGGCTTTTCGTGCGGTGCTGGCCCATTTGAATAACGAGCCGACCGAAGAAGGTCGCTGTCGCAAGGGGGCCTTGAAACACTGGGAGCACAACGGTTTGGTCGATCACATTATCGGCCGCGAGTTGTCGAAAAAATATCGCTTTGTCGAAGGGAGCGAGTACCAGCGACGGGCTTTGGTGTACGAACCCCGACTGTTGCCAGCCAGGATTCAGCTGGCTCATGACTTGTTGCGGCTGGGGCAGGAACTGGAAGGCTGGAAGCTGGCGGAAGAAGTTTTTGACGCCGACCAATACAACGTCGTTGCCAACAACCTCGTTGAGCTCCGTAACAACCTCAGCAAGTTTTCGACGATCGAGCGAAACGGTTTTGTGGTTCGGATGGATCGGACCGAAGCCGAGGTTTACGGCGAGCTGGTTTTGGAGTTGCTGGAAAAAGAACGCGAGCAGCTGGTGAAAAAATACGCCGTCGAACTTCAAACGCCCATCTTCATCGAGATTTTTCCGCAACAACAGGATTTTGCGATTCGCACGTTTGGATTGCCGGGTGGTGCCGGGTTTCTGGGAGTCTGTTTCGGTCGCGTTGTTACGATGAACAGTCCCGCCGCGCAGGGCGCATCGCTCACGAACTGGCGAAGTGTTTTGTGGCACGAATTCTGTCACGTCGTCACTCTGCAAAAGACCAATAACCGGATGCCACGCTGGCTGAGCGAAGGGATATCGGTTTACGAAGAGCAACTGGCCGACCCTGCCTGGGGCGACACGATGAATCCCCGTTACCGCGAAATGATTCTGGATGGCGAATTGACTCCGGTCAGCAAACTGAGCAGTGCCTTTCTCAGCCCCAAATCCGGGGAACATCTGCGATTTGCCTATTATGAATCGTCGCTTGTCGTTCGTTTTTTGATCGAACAGTTTGGCGAACCGGCGATGGTCGCTCTGCTGAATGAGCTGGCGAGCGGAACGCCAATCAATGATGCTTTGCGTCGCCACGCGGCACCGACCGATTTTCTGGACAAGAAGTTTGACGAGTACGTCAGGAAACTCGCCGACGAGTTGGCACCGACCGCCGACTGGACGAAGCCCGAAATTCCGATCGCCGATGCAAGTGGCTGGGAAAAGTGGCTGGTCGAACACCCCGATAACATCTACGGCTTGCTTGGGTTAGCCAGAGGACAGTTCGAAGCAAAAGACTTTGAGGCAGCTTTGAAAACAATTGACCGCTTCAATGCGATTTATCCGGAAACGAAAGGGGCCGAGGCGGCATTTGCATTGCAGGCCGAAGTGCATCACGCGCTAGGCAATCTTGAGCCGGAAACGGAATCACTGGAACACGTGATTAAGCTCGATGCGGACGACGTGGTAGCTTGTGTGAGGCTGATTGAGATTTACTCGGCTGCCAGCCAATGGGAGAATGTCGAACGGGTGTCCCACCGTTTGCAGGGAATCAATCCGATGCTGAAGTCGGCACATCGATCGATGGCACTGGCTGCCGAAAAAACGGCGAACGATCCGCTGGCCATTCGCGCGCTGTCGGCTCTGGTATCATTGGGTCCGTTCGATCGGGCTGACACGCACTATCGATTGGCATCGGCGCTGTTTCGCGAGAAGCAGCTGGATTTGGCCAAACGCAACGTGTTGCTCGCGCTCGAAGCAGCTCCGCGATACCGTGACGCCCACAAGTTGTTGCTGAAGATTGTGGCGGCGATCGGGGAATCGAAACCGGTTGCCGAATCGAACGCTGCCCAGTTACCGGTAACGCCCGTTGGCAACAATGGAGTGAAGCGATGATGAAAACCAACTCGATCGTGATGTTGCTGATGGCGACAACCTTTGGGCTGACTGTCACACAGGATTTTCAGGACTACCAGCGGCGGGGCTACGACCGTTACTCGACAAACTCCGATCCGCGAAACGGCGTGCCGGTTTGGGAAAATGATAAGGCGTTCTCCGATGACGTTTTTACTTTCGTGCGGATTCGCTATAGCTCTTATCGTCGCGGCTACGGCTGGAGCACCGACTATCCCGATGCGGACCTGAATCTGTCGTATCGTTTGCAGGAATTGACGGCCATCAAAACCGATTCCCACGGAAAAGTTCTTGACCTGACCGACCCGGAACTGTTTGAGTATCCGTTTATCTACCTAATCGAGCCAGGCCGTTTGAATTTTTCGGAAGACGAAGTCATCGCACTTCGGTCCTATCTGCTGCGAGGCGGGTTCCTAATGGTGGATGATTTCTGGGGCGAAGACGAATGGGCCAATTTTGAGCATGAAATCCGGCGGGTTTTTCCAGATAAGCCGATCGAGGAAATTCCGCTGGAACACGAAATTTTCAACATGGTTTACAAGCTGGATGAAAAACCATTGATTCCAAGCGTCCATTCCTATCTGCGTGGCTATCGAACCGAGCGATGGGATGCCGAGGAGGCCCACTATCGAACGATCAAAGACGAAAATGGCCGTTTGATGATGGTCATTTGCCATAACACCGATTTGGGTGACGGCTGGGAA
>JAYVKA010000115.1:0-11487 GCA_043768885.1 Planctomycetota bacterium | reverse complement strand
GGTTCGATCATCGCCGCCATCCTCTCGCCGATCGGACTGGTGATCGCGGGTGTCGTGGCGTTGGCTGGTTACCTACTCTACGCCTCAGGCGTCGGCCAGCAAGCACTGACCTGGCTTGCCAGCGCGTTTATGGATCTCAAGAACGATGCACTTGCCGCGTTTCAGGGAATCTCCGATGCATTGGCCGCTGGCGACATTGGCCTGGCTGCCAAGATTCTGTGGCTGACGCTCAAGATGGAATGGCAAAAGGGGATCAACTGGCTGCAGGAGAAATGGATCGGATTCAAAGAGTACTTTCTCTCCGTTTGGACCGAGGCGGTCTTCGGGCTGTCGCGAATCATGACCAACGGCTGGGCGGGTCTGCAGTCGATTTGGACCGAAACAGTCGCCGCGATGTCGACGGCCTGGACAGTGTTTGCCAGTGGGGCAGTCTCCGCCTGGAAGGGGGCTCAGAACTTCATCGCCAAGGGCATCGTGCATCTGATGGGAATGCTCGACGAATCGGTCGACGTCGAAGGGACGCTGGCGGTGCTGCAGGAGGACTTTCAAAACGAACAACAATCGCGACAGCGGGCAACAAATCAGCAGCTCGCAGGCATCGAAACCGATCGCCAGCGTCGGCAATCGGGAATCGAAGAGCAGCGGACCGGCACACTCGACGCGCTGGAGCAGGATCGTCAGCGAGCCCACACCGAACGCAAACAACAATTCGACGCTGACCTCAAGGAATCCGAAGACGCGCTTTCGGCGGCTCGCAAGGAATGGGAAGACGCACTGGCCGAGGCGGCCAACAAACGAACCGACGCGGAATCGCGCACGGGACCAGCGCGGATGAAACAAGCCGAGATGGATCTGTCGGGTCTCGACGAACTGATCGATACCACACAACGCAAAGTCGATGTCGTGGGAACGTTCAATCCACTGGCGGCCGCCAATCTCGGTGCCGACTCGCTCAACGAACGGACGGCGAAAGCCAGTGAACAGGTTGCCGCCAATACCAAACGGCTCGTGCAGGAAGCTCAACATGGCGGACTGGTATTCGCCTACTCACCCCAATGAAAGAGGTTTCGTCATGCTTCATGTGACTTAAAAGCCCCTCAAGTCGACT
Source organism: Planctomycetota bacterium (assembly GCA_043768885.1). GTDB lineage: Bacteria > Planctomycetota > Planctomycetia > Pirellulales > Pirellulaceae > BJ22. Next base: position 10,379 of record JAYVKA010000115.1, on the reverse strand, counting down.
TTTTTCAAGTCGTGGATTTAACGGGGGTATCAAATCCTGGAAATGATTGTGCAAGCTGTTGGCGAATAACACGCCATCCACAGCGAAAGCAACCACGTGGAAACTTACAGGCGGAGGGAACGAAACACCCGTTTACCCAGATTGGGAGAGACCGAGAGACAACCGAGAGTTCTCACCAAAACCGACTCCAAAATGGGTTTCGATTTTGAACAAGTGGATTCGTGCTTTGGGGAGAAACCGAGACAAAGAGACCATACTCAGTGACGTAAGTCCTTGGCAGAACTGGCGATAGAACGCAAAAAGGCCGATGTCGTGAGACTTCGGCCTTTTCTATAACCCTGTGGTATTCCAGTTTCGCTACTGGAAAAACAAGTTGCGGGAGCCGGATTTGAACCGACGACCTCGAGGTTATGAGCCTCGCGAGCTACCGGGCTGCTCCATCCCGCACACAAATAGTAACCAAATTCCTGCCCCTGTCGAGGGCACATCGATTTGGACCACACGAAACGGGAATCCCAACAGCTTTTCGACAAGCAGAAGTATCCTGCCAGTTCAGTAACGATTGTATTGCCAACCGATGAATTGGGATCTTCGGAATCCGGTATTTGGAGAGATTTCGCCATTTGGCGAAATTACGGATGAGGGGAACGGCAAAAAACGCTTTTGAAGTACCGAGCCAAAGGCTTTGCCAAAACAATGCGTGTTCAATGCTCAGCAACAGAACCCTAGATCGCGGCCCGGCCCCAAGGTTTCCACCATGGTTTCTTGGAATCGTGAGCCTTGACCGAGGCACCCCAGACCCGACCGTTCGTCCCGACACTTCCGACCATTTTGGCGAATTTGAACTCGGCCCGGAGAATCTTGGCTTCGGTCATGTTCGCGCCTTCGAGGTCGGCGTACGTAAAATCGCCGTTGCTCATGTCGGCACCGTACAGGTTTGCATTTCGCAAAATCGCCTTGTGGAAATTGCTTCGGATTTCGCTAAAAGAAAAATCCGCTTCAGTCAAATTGGCGTTCACAAAAGTGCCGCCATTGATCTTGCAGTGTCGAAACTGGATTCCGGTCGCAATGCATCCGGTAAAGTCCGAAAGGTCCAGATTCGAATCGGCAACACGGGCGGCAATCAGCGACGTACCGCAAAAGCTTGCACGCCGAACGATGCAGTTTTGAATTCTGCATTTGTCCATTTTCGATCCATCAAAAATGGCGTCAGTCAAGTTGCAGCTGGCAATGTTGAAGGCAGCCAGGTTTTTTTTCCGAAGATCAGCGCCGGTTAGGTCAAGTCCGTTCAGGGAACGCGAGGCCACCTGTTCCGCATTCAGCGAATGCAAAACCGCTGATGTCTCCCGATGAAGAATCTCCGCCATATTGAAACACGCCTCATAGAACTGGAGATGGAAACGAATCTGGCCGCATGCCCCCGGCAGTCGATTCAACCCCCACAGCCCATTAGACCCTGGAATTCGCCTTTGGGTTTCGTTTTTGGAGCAAAAAACCATGGAATTGCACAATAAACTCAAAAAACGGCCGATTTCCTTGCCCCATTTGCGCCGTCCAGCTTGTTGGTAAAGCTGATGACCAGAAGCCAATTCTCAGCCTTCGACATCCAGCTCCTTGCCATGAATAGCGTTGGACGCTCCACAGATGCTTGCAATGCCAACAAAGATGGCAGAAAACCGGCCATTGTCAAAAACCGGGCCGAGTAGAGCGGTGGCGAGGCAGCCTAATTCGCAGCCAAACAATGTCGCCTGGTGAATTTGGACAAGAGCCGGAATTTACTGACCTGATTGAATCATCAGATTGGGACCAGGTTCCGGCAATTGAACCGGCCAGATTTTCAAAATATGGCTCTGCCATTCCTGCCCCGGTACCTGATAACTGGCTGCAACCGCGATGCGGACACCTTTTAGCAACCCCGCTTTGTCCGCAACTTCGCGCTCTTCTATCCACTTGGGGCCTTTGACAGCCAACAACCTGCCCAGCGAATACCAGTTCCCGTCAAACCAACGACACAGCTTCTCCAGCGGCCCGACGGCCCGAGCGGTACAAACGCTGAACCGAAAATCATCCAGCAAAGTCTCGGCCCGGCAATCAAAAACTTCGACGGGCAGATCCATCGCGTTCACCATCGAGTCCAGCGCACGTGCTTTTTTTCCAACGGACTCACATAGCGTAATCTTCAAATCAGGTCGCAAAATTGCAAGAAGCATTCCGGGAACGCCACCCCCGGATCCAATGTCCAAGACCGTTTCGCCTTTCACGATCAGTTGCGAAAGTTGCATCGTATCGACCAGATCCCTGGAAACAAAACTTTCCCAGGTCGTATGACGAGTCAAATTGATGCGGGTGTTGAAATCCCACATCAACTCGCAATACTTCTCCATCCGTGCCACGACAGGCGGTGGCAATTCAAGCGAGAAACCGGCCAAAGCGCTACTTAGATCATCCAATGAAAACTCCCAACCAATTGGTTCAACAACGCCGTCACTTCGGGAGCATTCCCAACAGCTTTAGGTGCCGCAGTCAAAAAATATCGTGTGACATGGAAAAACACGGGAGCAGCAAAACAGACTGAATCCATGCGGTCCAAAACACCAGCATGTCCCTGGACCAAAGTTCCGTATTCCTTGATTCCACGGTCCCGTTTGATTGCGGCAATCGTCATGTTGCCGGAAGAACCCATAACGCTGATCAGCATCGCCATGAGTCCCGCTCCATAAAACGTAAACGGAGTTACCGGAACCCACAGATGCAACAACATTCCGGCCACAGCTACCGTTCCCGCAGCACCCAGCAGTCCTTCCCAGGTCCGCGTGGAGTTCACCGTTTTTGCAATAACATGCCGTCCGCAGAAACGGTCCCACGCAAAATGCGATGCGTCGCTAATCAGGACGATCACAATCAGAAACAGCAACAAACCGGCCGGTTTGCCGTCCCACGGCACCATTTGTTCCGATGCCCCGTCCCACCGGACGTAGTTGCCGGAAAGCAATGCAGGTGCATGACTGAGTGCATATACGCAAATTAACAGCCCGAACTGAATTTTCGCTGTCCGTTCCAGAAATCTTTTCGTGTCGCCAGTAAACGCAATTCGGGCTGGAATAAACAGGGACGCGTAAACCGGGATCAAAACGGTGTAAAGCGCGTAGAGTTCCATCCCAACCAGCACATATTGTATCGGTGCAAAGAACAACAAGACCCACAGCAGCGTTCGATGATCCGCCCGGCGGGTCGGCGTCATCGCAATGAATTCGCGCAGCGCCCAAAACGAGATCAGTCCGAAAAAAACGACTGTCACCCATCGCGGCAGCATCATCGTAATCGTCAGGATGATCGTGATGGTCAACCATCCGGCAACGCGGCTGTTAAATGTGCGAATCACATCCTGGTCAAGCAGCGATTCCGGCTGGCGACGCAACACCTGCCCGGCAACCGCCAACAGTACGAGGGACACCAGCATTCCCACCAGCAGAATCAGCGCACTCCCGTCCAGCAGCGAAATGCTGAACTGATTCTGACAGATCAAGCTGGACGAAACGGAAAACACCGGGACTATTCCTGTTAAATGGCTGGGGAGAATCTTGTTGTTGAATGCAGTCAGGTTTCGCGCAAACCCAGAACCGCCTGACGTGCGCGGTTCAGAAAATCGTTTTTGCCTTCGCCCGGTTCCAGCCAGATCGGTGGTCCAATCGTGATGCAACTCAGCAACGGAATCGGCAGGACTTCGCCCTTGGGCATGACCCGATTCAGGTTATCAATATAGACTGGCATCAATTCCAGGTCAGGCCGCTTCTTGCTCAGATAATACAAACCGCTTTTGAATTCCCCCATTTCCCCGTCCGGGTTTCTACCCCCTTCGGGGAAAATGATCAGTGAGTGGGTTGTCCCAATGTCGTGAATCATCTGGTCGATCGGACTGGAATGAGCCCGGACCTTTTCGCGATCGATCAACAACACGTTGAACAGTCCGGAAACATATCGCCGAATCGGCCCGCCCATCCAGTATTCCCTGGCTGCCACTGGACGGGTCAGCACACGAAGTTGTCTGGGCAGCGACGCCCACAGGACAAGAGCATCGAGATGGCTGGTATGGTTGGCGAAATAGACTCTTTGACATTTGTCAGGCTCGCAATCGATCCATCGCAAAGTCGCACCGCTGAAAAATTTCGCGAGTGTAACGAGAACTGGAATCGAAATCTGTTTCATAATCTGACTGGCGGATCACATGGGTCACTGGGCTTTTGTCGTCGGCCCGACATCCAGCTCACCATTTTGCCCTAACTTCCGAATTCATGTCATCCAACATGGGCAAGTTATCTTGATCCGCCGTTCCGTAGCAGGGGGGCAGGTGAAGAATCGGAGGTCGTTTTCCAGTGCGGAATCGGCCTTCCAGCGGGCATTTTTCCCCGGACCGAAGAACAGGTCGATGGTCGGATTTTGCCAATGACGAGGGGTTTTTTTGATTCAAGCGGATTTATTTTTGGCGATGGTCAAAATGGACATCAGCCTGGTTAGGTGAACTATGGTCGCACTAAGGCCTGTTTGTGTTAAACGAGGTGATATACAGGCGTTTTCTGCCCCAAACGGGCCCAGATTCAGAGTTCCAAAAATTCTGATTTGACCTTGCCTAATCCGAAATTTCAAAAAAGATGTTCAAGTCCTCGTTGTCAATTGACCGACAAGTGAGGCGATCTACCAGTTTCTTTTTTGGGAGTAAAAACCATGAGCAACATGCTTGCAACGTGGGAGGACGAAGAAAACAATCGGCAAATCCAGTTCACAGTGGAATACACCATTGCGAACTCGGAAGTGCAGATCGACACCGTTACTCCCAACAAAGTTTCGTTCGTTTGCCCTGAAACCAACACCTGCCTCCGCTCGGTTGGCGTTCATACCGAAGCCGGCCGCGATTTGCTGGCCGACCGGATTCTCAAGTCCGGCCGCATGTGTGAACTAACGAAAGAAATTGCCCAGCGACACAACGTATCAGTGGCTGTATAGCCTGTCCGTCCAGATTGACAGAAGCTGGCTAAAAATCCACCGGTTGCCCGAATTCAGGCAGCCGGTTTTTTTGCGCGCCTCAATTGACCATCCAGTCGCAGGGATACTCGAAGCCTGCCAGACTCGGCACAATATCCGGTTTCGCCAAAAAAGCCAGTCTCGAGACCGCGGAACCGAAAATGTCATTGAACGAGCAGGCAGAAATGACACCAACCAAAACAACAGGCCCGCACGGATCGGTTTGGCCCTTTCTGGTTTCGCTCGTCATTCTGGCAGGAATGGCGTTTTTTGCCTGGGCATTTTGCCGAGGTCCCAAGGTGACCAGCGCCTTTGAAAAAAACCTGCCCAAATTCTCCGCACGTTCGGCGATCACGATTGTGCAGGACCTGACTGGTGACGGAATTCCGCACCCGGCCGGCACCGGACAAAATGAAATTGTCCGGACTCGCCTGGAGAACCGGATCACAGAGCTGGGGATCAGTTTTGAACTGCAGCACGCCCAGCATCACGTTCGCCGGGATCCCAGGCGAGCGGTCGTGCAGCTGGAAAATGTGCTGTTTCGAATTGACGCCGACGACCCGGCTGATGATCGCATGTTGATCATGATCGTCTCGCACTACGACTCAACAGAAAACGGACCCGGAGCGGCGGATGCAGCTTCGGGTGTGTCCGTGGTGATGGAAGTCGCCCGACTGGTGAAGATTACCAAAGGCCGAAAACATGATGTGCTGTTTCTGATTACAGACGGCGAAGAATCGGGCCTGCTCGGTGCCAGCCGGTTTGTGGAAGAAAATCTTCTAGCCAAAGATGTCGACATTTGCATCAACCTCGAAGCTCGTGGTACTTCTGGCCCGAGTCTGATGTTTCAGACGGGTCCGGGGAATCTGGAACTGGTTCGGCTGATGTCGAAACACATCCAGCGGCCTTTTACGGGATCATTGTTCGATACGATTTATCGCACGCTTCCAAACGGAACCGACTTTACAGAGTTCATGAACGTCGGAATCCGCGGATACAATTTTGCATTCATCAAATCCGCGAACAACTATCACACACCGGATGACAAGGCGGCAAATCTGGACATGCAGTCGTTACAGCATCACGGCGACAACGCGTGGCAGATGACAAAGGCCCTGATGGCGCTGCCCGAACGACTGGGAGGACCGCGAGGTGGTTCAGACTCAACAGCCGCCTCTGCTGTTTGGTTTGACTTGCTGGGCTGGAAAGTCATCTGGTGGCCTGCAAGCTGGTCAATCTGGCTTTGCGTTGCCGCATGGTTGGGATGGTTGGCGGGCATGTTTCGGGGTCGAAAACATTCGCACTCAAACGACGTGCCTGATTCCAGCGCATATCAGTTTGTATTTGCGTTTGCGATTTCGATGGGACTGGTATTTACTGCACTGGTGTTGAACGGCTCGATTGAATTGGCCCTCCGGTTGGACGACGGGATGAGGGTGAGGTGGCCGGACGGGCTGGTTGCACCTGCGAAGTTTTTGGCTTTCGCGTGTTCGGCAATTGCGATTCTGACCGGCTGGGTTGTGATTCAGAATCGAAAACAAGTGTCGGCTACGTGGTATCGAAACCTGACGCTATCGACAGTCGGACTCTGGTTGATCGCGGCGACTGCTTCTGCAATCTTTCTGCCTGGTGGCGTCTACCTGTTTCTTGTTCCTGGCGGGTTGGCAGCGATTGCATGCTGTTTTCAGTCAAACAGCCGCGTTGGGCGAGGTTTTGTGTCGATCATTCCAGTCGTCGCGGTCAGCGTCATTTGGCTATGGCTGGGTCCGTCTCTTTTCGATGCGCTCGGTTTTCGCCAGTGGTTTGTTTGGCCTGCCGTCGTTGCATGGTTGGTCACGTGTCTGATTCCATCGGCCAGCTTGTTGAGCGGAAAACAAGCCCAGCGGATTGGTATGGTTTCAACCGCTTTGACTGTGGCAGCCCTGATCGTTGCCGTGGCGGGAAAATCCTGATCTTTGGTAAAAGATGTCATTGGGAAATTGTCACGTGACGGAAGACTTCTGTGAGTATCAAAAAAAGACCTGGGAAACAAAACAACGTATCTTGACCGAGTTATTTGCGGGACGAAAACAAGCCAAAACTGGCTTCGTGGCGAGAAAAGATTTACGAAATCATATTTACTGGGCAACGGTTACCATGACGACTGTCGGCTACGGAGACATCGTTCCTCATACATCCCTGATGCAGTTTCTATCCGTGCTGTTGATTCTCGTGGGCCAAAGCCTGATCATTGTCCCCACAGGGTTTGATTCTGCGGAAATTGTCTTGCTTCACAAGGTAAAATCCGGTGCCGCCAGGCTTTGCCAAAACTGCTTGTGTGAAGGGCTTGAAGAAGAGGCAAAATTCTGCAGGAGCTGCGGAATGGAACTCTGAGACTCAGCGTATTTGCCCGGCTCTAAACGTTGAACAGGAAGTGACAGATGTCGCCGTCCTGCATGATGTAGGTCTTGCCTTCGACGCGAAGTTTTCCGGCCTGCCGAATCGCCGCCTCTGATTTGTAAGTTTCCAGGTCGGCCAGCGAATAGACTTCGCAGCGAATAAAACCGCGTTCGAAATCCGAGTGAATCACGCCGGCACCCTGCGGAGCTGTCGTTCCAACCGGAATTGTCCAGGCCCGGACTTCCTTTTCGCCTGCCGTGAAATAGCTTTGCAATCCAAGCGTGTGATAAGCCGCCCGCGCCAATACTGACAAGGCCGGTTCTTCCAGTCCGACCGACTGAAGCATTTCATTGCGGTCTTCGGGTTCCAGCTCGGCGATCTCGGACTCGAGCGAAGCACAAACGCAAACTACATCGGCGTTTACTGTTGCGGCGTGGTCCCGAACGGCTTTCACCAAATCTGACTCGCCTTTCAAATCGTCTTCGGCAACATTCGCGACGTACAGAATCGGTTTGGCCGTCATCAATCCCATGCCGCGAACGACACGAGCCTGGTCAGGGGTAAACTTGCAGCTTCGAAGCGGAAGATCTTTTGCAAGATGAGCCAGGCAGACATCGATCGTTTCGAGTCGCAGTTTTGCGTCCTTGTCGCCCAGCCGCGTTGCACGTTCTGCCTTGCCCCGGGCACTTTCGACCGCTTCCACGTCGGACAACAGCAATTCGATGTCGATCGTGCTGATGTCGGCCATCGGGTCCACATTGCCACTGACGTGAATGACGTCAGGGTTTTGGAAACAGCGTACGACCTGGATAATCGCATCAACTTCGCGAATGTGGCTAAGGAACTTGTTTCCCAGACCCTCACCCTTGCTGGCTCCGCGAACAATTCCGGCGATATCAACCAGTTTCAGCGCCGCGGGGATAACCTTTTTGGTGCCGATGTATTTTGTGATCGTGGTTAATCGCTCATCCGGCACGCTGACGATACCCTCGTTAGGATCGATCGTGCAAAACGGATAGTTCGCGGCCTGGGCGTTTTTGCTGCTGGTCAGAGCGTTGAACAAGGTGCTTTTGCCAACATTCGGCAGACCTACAATACCGGCTTCCATTTTCGGGCGAGTTCCAGATTCACGGTGGGAAATAATGCGGGCAAACTGGCCTGCAAAAGGGCAAATCGTAGCCGTTTTCGCCATTTTCATCCATGCCGGGCGATTGCCAAACTGACACGGACTGATCGGTGCCTTGGGCATCGACCTAGAATTTCCGCAGGCTGGTTTTAACCTGTCCGGGTTTGGGTTCATCCAGCGTTTGCATTGAAGTGATTTTCCAGCTGCCATCGCGCAGCTCGACGTGAAACTGGGCGTCGTACTGGTTGATTCGCTGATGAATGTGCCCCCAGTGTTCAATCGACCCGACGAGATTCCACTTGCAGCGATAATCGAATGCGGGAATTTCCGCCCCGGTTTGGGATTCCAGCATGTTTCCTGTTTCGAGTTGCACTTCATCAATTCGGGAAACGGCTCCTCCCTGCTCCCGAACCCGAAGGCTGTCCTGAATTTTCAGATACAGGTCCCTCAACAGCGGTCCATCAACGCTTCGTGCCAGAGCATCATAAACGTCCGATTCGCTGTAGTAATCGAACGCCCGAAACATGTTTTGATGAAGGCGTTCAAAAACGCTGTCAGCAGTCGTCGCCTCAACGCTTGCATAGGCGGTCTTGATTGGCAAACTGTATCGCATGAACGGCCAGGCGATCCATGACGCGATCATTAGTGCGGCGAGAATCGAACTGCGAGCGGCGAAATTTCCTGGACGTCGCAAGACCAGAATCACAAACCCCATGACCAGAATTGCGGCAGAACCCAGCGGCACCTGGGGAGCCGGTTTTTTCGGCATGTCGTCGGCGGCGATTTCCGTAAGCGCGGGAAGTTCCGGAATACTTCCATCGGCCGTCCAGCGCCAGGTATTCGAATCGATGAACGACGAAAACTGGGTTTTCTCCACCTTGTTGCCAACGAAGATAACCGAATCAACCGTTTTGATCGCGTCGTTAAACAAGTCCCAGCTAACGGTTACTTCTTTCGGCGGCGATTTGCAGGGGTAGGCAAGAATCAGTCCCACCCGTCCATTGGCCATGCTCATTCGGCTGCGTTCGGATTGCATCGCGAAATCGCGCAAATCAAGTCCGTAGAAATCGACTCGGTCAAAAACCGGTTGAACCGGAATTCCGTCAATCGTAACGTCGTTGCCTACGGAAAAAAACTTTCGCATCTGTTCGGCGGCAAGGTCTTGTTCGGGAATCTCCAGGTAATACGGATCGGCCCTGGCGAAATCAATCATCGTCGCCAGACTGGCAAGCGGAATCAGAATCTCGTGGCGGACTTCAAAGCGTTCGATGTAGATAAACGAATAAACGCTACTGTAACTTGTGATCCCGAGTGTCTCCTCGCGCTGTTTGTCAAACCAGGCTTGCCAGTCTTCCTCGCTCGCATCTTCGGCCAATACAGGCTTGCTCCAGTCAAAACGGAAGGTCTCGGGAATCTGCGGTTTGATCATCTGCAGGTACGGCGTATCCGAACCAGCCTGCCGCAAAAGGACTTTTAGCTCACTCGGCAACAGGTATCCCTCGCCGATCATGTTCTGCTGGATGGTCAGAAACTCAGGGGCTTTTTCGCAGGAAAACTCAATTTGGTAACCCAGTGAATAGCCCATTAGTTCACCCGACCGGATTCCCTTTTCCGGGATCTCCATGTGGACGATACCGGTAATTTTCGGCTTCATCACCTGACCGCTGGCGTCGATCAATTGAATTCGTTCGGCCAGAAATTTTCCGTGGTCCTCGGTCGCTTCGATCAATTCATCGCTGTTGTACAGGCCTTCATCGTCCGGCTGAACCCCCTGGAGTAGTTCCAGGTCGTCGGCAAAACACTTCAGCCGCATCGTCGTTTTGAATTGTTGTACGTAGACATCGGCTTCGACAAT
>JAYVKA010000114.1:0-2444 GCA_043768885.1 Planctomycetota bacterium | reverse complement strand
AGCCAAACTTTGGAACGGCCGCGAAAACAGCATCAGCATTTCCCTGCCACCACTCGCCTCGGTCATGTTTCAGGTTGAGTAGAGTGAGCCGTGGGCCGTGAGGCACCGGGTAGCTTCTTGGCCCGCTCGCTCACGCGTCACGGCTCACAAAACCGTCCAACTGCCGATCACGTTTTAACCAAATCGCGCAACCGCTCGAGGTTGATCACGTCCAGATCGACACCGTCCCGGTCTCCCTTTTCGGTCTCGAGGTACATCGGGATTTTTCGAAGTTGCGGGTGATTCAGCAGCATTTGAAAAGCCGTGATTCCCAATTCCCCTTCGCCAATATGTTCGTGGCGATCGACTCGCGAACCGAGTCCCTTCTTGCTGTCGTTCAAATGGAAAGCGCAAATCCTGTCCCAGCCAATAGCGGATTTCAGCTGGGCGAAAAAACCCTTGAACTCCTTCTCGTCGGCCAGGTTATAGCCGGCCGCGAAGGCATGGCAGGTGTCGATGCAAACGCCCAATCGCTCGTTTTGCCTTACGCCGTCGATCATCGCCGCGAGTTGCTCGACGTTCCAGCCGAGACAGGATCCCTGCCCCGCCGTGTTTTCCAAAAGCAGTTTGACCTCCAACTTTGCAGTTTGCTTGAGCACGCTCGTCACCGATTCAATAATCGCAGCCATCCCTTTGTCTTCGGAGCTGGATGTAAACGCGCCCGGATGAACAACAACGCCGCCAATCCCCAACTGTTCGGCCCGCTGCAATTCAACAATCAATGCTTCGACGCTTTTCAGCCGCAAGGCAGGATCGGGGCTCCCCAGATTGATCAAGTACGAAGCATGCGAAATCGGACTGGAGATGGAATGCTTATCGAGTGCATCCCGAAACAGCCGCACATCCTCCTCCGAAATCGGCTTGGCCCGCCATTGGTTGTTATTCTTCGTAAACAACTGCACAACATCACACCCCGCCTCCGCCGCCGCCTCAACCGCGCGATAATACCCGCCAGCGATCGACATGTGGGCCCCGAGATTCGGATATTTTTCAGATTGCATGAATTTGCTTGACTTGCTGGGAGTTTGCATCTTTCAACGATCGACCGGGAGACCTCAACCGGAACGCGCTAACGTCCGGTTTCGCGGGGCAGTCATCGACCGGACGCTAGCGCGTACCGGCTAATCAATACTATTCTGAACGGTGTTGTCCCTGGATGGGTTACTTCGTCAAAGGGTTTTGTGTTCAAACGTGAAACGAGGCGATTTTGTTGAGGGGTTTTTTGGTGATGACGGGGACCATCGCGTCGGCGGCCGGGTAGCCGACGACGAGGAGGAGGAAGGGTCGCTCGGTTTTTGGGCGGTCGAGAATTTCATTCAGGAATTTCATCGGACTCGGCGTGTGCGTGAGGGTTGCCAGGCCGGCGTTGTGCAAAGCCGTGATCAGGACTCCGGTTGCGATGCCGGTCGATTCCTGGGCGTAATAGGTTTTGGAAGTCGAACCATCGGCGTGGGTTTCCTGCGTTCGGGAAAAGATGACGATCAACCACGGGGCGATTTCGAGAAATGGTTTGTGTTCGTCTGTGCCGAGTGGAGCCAGCGCGTCCAGCCATTCTTTGGGTGCCCGACCGCCGTAGAATTCCCGCTCTTCCTGTTCGGCTGCTTCGCGAATTTTCGATTTGACTTCCGGGTTTCCGACAACCGCGAAATGCCAGGGTTGAAGATTGGCTCCACTGGGTGAAGCGCCGGCTGCGAGCAAACAGTTTTCGATGACTTCTCGGTCGACCGTACGATCTGAGTAATCGCGAACGGTTCTCCGTCTGCGCTGGTTTTCGAGAAACGCAAGCGACTTGGCCTTCATCTCCGCCGGGCTGTACTGACGATAGGACGAGAGACTTTGGAATGCTTTGCTGACGGTCATTTTAGCGTTTCGATTTCGTTTTGGAGCCGGAGACGGTTTAGGCGGTGGTGGCTCGCCTGCCCGAACTGAATTGTTCCATTTGCTGCCAGATCAGTTGCAACTGTTGTAGCTGATCGGGGGATACGTCGGACCCGCTGTAGGCTGCCCAGCCGTAGACGTCGGCCAGGCTTTTGGCCGGAACGGCAAGTCCTTTTAGACTCGACGCGACCTCTGCTGCAAATTCGGCGGGCGTCAATTCAGCGGCCCTTGTTACCTTGAGTTCGGCCGCCAACGCTTCCATTGCCTTGAAAGTTTCCTGGGCAAGTTGTTTCGGATTCAGTTTTCGGAAAGATCCGTCCCGGAACGGATTGCGGCATTCGGCAAACGGAATCTGTCGTTCGGTTTTTGCAATCCGGGCCAGGTCCGCCGTCGGTTCCGCTTCAGGAGCTTTCTTGCCGGAAAGTCCGTCCAGCCAATTTCGCAGTTCGACCAGCAGTTTTGCGATCTCGTCGCGAAACAGCCAAGCCACGACGAGCAGCGCGATCAACCCGGCAAACATTACCAGC